>DATLGG010000155.1:0-19862 GCA_035540615.1 Actinomycetota bacterium
GGATCGCGTTCCGCCCGTCGACGAAGCCCGGGCTGCACGGCTGCATCTTCATCCCATCCATGACCAGCTGGATCGCCAGGTTGTTCCCGCCGGTGGTCCAGTCCTCGTAGACGTTCGGGTTGAACCCGTGCTCGTCCACGAGGTCCCAGAAGACCTCCCAGAGCATCGTCGACCAGACGTAGCCGACCCCGTGCGGAACGGCGGCGGTCTTGATCGTGTCGTAGGTCGCGCCGTTGATCGACATGTTCGTCGAGTACGGGGTGGGACGGATCCCGCTGCCCTGCCGGTTCGGCTGAGCCAGGACGTAGGTCCCCATCCCGCGCCGCTGCGCCCCCGTCTCGGTGGGCAACGCGGTCAGCGCGATCGCGAGCCAGTCGCTCCAGCCCTCGCCCATCTGCTCCTGGTTGTTGAGGCACCCGACGTTGTTCCGCCCGCCGGTGAGGCGGTTGGAGATCCCGTGTCCGTACTCGTGGATGATCACCCCCGCGTCCATGTCGCCGTCGATGATGCGCCGCTGCGACTGGAGCCCGGTCGTCCACACGTACATCTGCATCCGCGGCCGGCTTCCGTCGGCGGGCGTGGCGAAGTTCGCGTTGTTGGTCCCGCTTCCATCCTGCGCTTCGGCCCGCACCGAGTCGTTCCCGGTCCCGCCGCGCCCGTAGTTGTTCACCTGGAAGTTCCCGGCGGCCTCGGTGAAGCCGTAGCGGTAGAAGACGTCGTGGATGACGTTGTTCCAGTAGAAGAGGTTCGTGACGGCGGCATCCTTGGTGGCCGTTGGCGGGAGGTCCGGGTTCCAGGGGAAGTCGAAGGTCAGGGTCGGGCCGCCCTCGGCGTCGAGGCCGGGCGGCACGACCCCGGTGGTCGCGGTGTTCGTGGTGTCGAGGTACGCGTGGACGTTGTTGCCCTGCGTGGTGGTGAACTCCGGCCCTGCGGCCCCGTTCGTGTCGTGCCAGCCGAACGGGGAGGCGAGAGCGTCGGCGGGGCTCGTGACGAGCGTGCGGTCCCCGTCGTTCGGAGACTCGAGCGGAAGGGCGAAGACGCGGTAGCGGGCGCCGTCGTTCCCACGCCCCGATCCCGCCGCGAGTGGGGCGAGGCGCCTCCCGGTCACGCGCCCCGTCGCGGCGGCGATCTCATCACCGCGGTCGTGGGCGACGTAGTCGATCTCGGCGAGGACCGCCCCGGTCGAGGCGTCGACGCTCACGTTCCACCAGTGCTCCTCCGAGATCTCTTCGATCTCGAGGTTCCATGCGAGCCGGATGCCCTGCGGCGAGGGCTGGTACGCGAGGCGTACCGGGATCGGCGACAGCGAGATCCCGCCGCGCGTGAGCACCGTCGCGCGCTCGCCCCCGGGTGCGGGTCCCCGCGCCACGCGCAGGGAGGCATCCGGCCGCAGGCCCAGTGCGCTCGCCGCCGCCCGGACCGCGGCGGGAGCATCCAGCCGCGCGGTTCCGGAAGCCGAGGCCAGTCCCGCCACGAGGCGGGAGCCCACGTGGATGACGGGTCCGTCGGGCCCGACGTTCACCGTGGCATCGCCGCCGAGGACGTCGAGCCCCTGGTGCCGCTGCCGGATGTAGACGTGGGTCACGCCGGTGTGGGGTGAGACGAGCGCGTCCTGCACGCGCAGATCCGCCACGTCGGCCGCGCCGACCCCGTACCGCTCGTGGTGCGCGCGGAGGTGATCGAGGGCGATCTCGGCGGCTGCGCCCGGACGGGGCCGCTCGGCGGGTGCCGAGCCGTGCGTGGGTAGCGTGGTGAGCGTGACCAACGTGACCAGCGAGAGCGTGAGCAACGCTCGGATGCCTCCCGGCAGCATGGATCCCCCCCTTGTCCGGCCCCTGCGGGCGTGGCCTACCGGGAGGGTTCTCGAACAGCCGCGCGATGTCCTGTGTGCAACTGCACAAACCTCTCGGACATGCGGAAGGCCCCGGCCATGAGCTCGGCCGGGGCCTTCCGACGGGGTGGCTCAGCGGTGCAGCGGCGTGGGAGCGACCGGCGGCCGCGGGTCGGTCGGAGCGCTCTCGTGCCCGAACCCGAGCCGCGAGAGCAGGATCGTCAGGTCCGCCGTCGAGGCGACGTTGAACCGCTCGCGCAGCTTCGCGAGGCGCCGCTCGATCGTCCGGAGCGGGATCCCGAGCTCGCGTGCGATCGAGGCGGTCTTGCGGCCCCGAGCGACCAGCCTGAGCAGGGGCTCCTCCTCGAGGTGCACGTCCGGCAGGAGCGTGCTGCCGGCGACCACCTGCTCCGCTTCCTGCGGGAGGAGCGGGACCAGATAGAGCGGCACCGCGCGGTCCCGCCAGCGTTCCGGAACGTTGCCCTTGAGGATCAGCCAGCCTTCGGCTTCCTCGGTCGCGAGCTCGACCGGCTCGTCCATCGCCATGCCGTCGATCACACCGCGGATCCAGCTGGTGTCGTTCATCGTCGTCTCCTTCTCTCGATCGTCCATGTCCCCCCAAATACCGGGCAGGGGGGGCTGCGATAACGGGGGCGACGGAAAAAATCTTTCGGCAGGAGATTCGGTCGAAACGGCGAACACATAGGCCAGCAGGGGGGGAGGACGAAAGGGGAAGGGCTATGCTCGCCGAGCAGGCACTCTCGCACCGCCAGGATCGCTTCGAATCCCTCTATCGGCGCTACTACTGGAGCCTCGTCGGCTTCTGCCGCGGATCGCTCCGGAGCCGCGCTGCCGCCGAGGACGCCGCGCAGGAGGCCTTCTTCCGCGCGTACCGGTACCTCGAGGCGCTCGACCCGTCGCGGTCGGCCTGGCCGTGGCTCAAGGCGATCGCTCGGAACGTGATCGCCGACCGGGCCCGTCGCGACGCTCGGGAGACCCCGGTGGAGGCCCCCGAGGCCGCGCCCATCACGAACACCGACCGGGCGGAGAGCTCGCTCGCCCTCACGGAGGCGATGTCCACGCTCCCTCCCCGTCACCGGCTGGCGCTCTACCTCCGCTACGTCGAGGGGCTGGACCCCACGGCCGCCGCTCAGCGGCTCGACGTCAGCATCGCCGCCTTCAACCAGCTGCTGTTCCGCGCTCGCTCCCGGCTGAAGGCCGAGCTGCGGCGGCTGGGCGAGGCCGTCCCCGCTCTGCTGGCCTGGCCGGCCCACTGGATGCGCGGCCGCGCACAGCGTCTTTCGGCCCGGGCCGCCGGTCGCTCCCCCGTCGCGGTCACCCGATTCGCCCCGGAGATCCTCTTGCAGGTCGCGAGCGGCTTCATCGCGGTGGCGGTCATCTTCGGTGGTGGGGGATGGCGCGCCGCTTCGGCAGGGGAGAGCCAGGCCGAGGTCGTGGCGCAGCTCGCGGCATCGAACGTCGCCCTGGGAAGCCCGGTTGGCGATAGCCCTCGGGCGGAGCGCACGCGCGCCTGGGAGTCGGCACGCCTGGCGGCCGTGGCACAGTCGACCCACGGCGCTGCGACCCCCTCCGGGGGCGGCGGCGGCAAGGCCGGCGGCTCCATCGAGGTCGTGAAGAAGGTTCAGGAGGTCGCGAGCGACGCGACCCGCAAGGCTCGCTTCAGGGTCAGCCTCCCTGGCGTAGGCCTGCCCGACCCGGCTCCGGTGGTCGAGAAGGCGAAGGGGGTCGTCTGCTCGGTCGCTTGCGGCGGCCCGAGCGCGCCCGTGATCGTGGAACCGCCCTCGCTCCCGCTCGATCTGCCGGTCGAGCCCTAGGCAACGTCAAGAACCAGGAGGAGGGCCGCGCGGTAAGCAGGGGGGTGCGTCCCGTCGCGGCCCTCTCCTGGTTCACCCTTCGATACCGGTCGGAGGCCGCTGCGATAACGGAGATCGTCGAGATCTTCGGACGGCCCCCTCAGGGGAGGTCGTAGGCTCGCCAGATCACCCGGAGCTGCGCGGGGATCGGGCGGTCGAGGTCGCCGTACCGCTCCTCCGCCCAGCGCCGGGTTGCCGCCGCGGCTCGTTCGCGGTCCCGCTCGCCTAGCGGCCAGGTCCACGAGAAGAGGTTCGCGTCGATCGCCGCGAGGAACTCGCGCAGGGTCTCGTCCGGCGGCTCGGACCCGAGATCCAGGACGCGCACGCGCGCCCCGAGGGAGCGCATCCACTCGTCCAGCAGAGGCTCCTCGGATGGCAGGAGCCCGGGGAGCGGACGCGCGCGACCCGCCTCTCGCGTGAAGACCTCGATCAGCTCGTCGTAGGCGCCGGCGTAACAGCCTCCGGTGACGAGGATCCGGCCACCCCGGGCGGCCACCCGAGCCATCTCGCCCGCGGCGGTTCGCCATTCCCCGACGAGGTGCAGGACGTGCCGGGCGAAGACCAGATCGAAGGTCCCGTTCCGGAAGGGGAGCAGCATGGCGTCACCGCCGACGAGCGGTGGCCCCGGCTCGCCTTTCGCTCGGACCTGCCGGAGCATCTCGAGCGAGAGGTCCAGCCCCACGACCCGGCTCCCCTTCCGGTGCAGCGGGAGGGACAGCGTCCCTGTGCCGGTCCCGACCTCGAGCGCCAGTCCGCGAGGCGGAGCCTCGGCACGGAGGAGATCGACCATCGCGCGGAGGAGCTGGGGGGAGACGCGGCGCGTGCGGTCGTAGTACCGGGCGGCGCGGTCGAACGAGATCGATCCCTCCGGCACCGCCCGAGGATACGCCGCTAGTTGAGGCTGTGGTCCGCGCCGGTCGGCCCCCGTCGGCCGCGGTTGCGGACGCCCCTCGTCACGCTCGCGAGCCACGAGCGGTACGCCCCCTCGAACACCGGATCCTGCAGGCGGCGGGCGAGCGTCGGGTCGACCTCGTGGTCGGGGTCCTCGACAGCATCCGGCACGACCATGATCGTCGGAGCCTGGCCCATGCCGGTGAGGTCGAAGAGCTTCCTGACGACCGGCGACGGCAGGATCTCCAGCGTTCCGCGTCCCTCCAGCTGTCGGGAGGCCTGGACGATCGCCTTGAGCCCCGTGCTGTCCATGAAGGTCACCTCTCGCAGGTCGAGGACCACTCGGCCTCCGCGGGCCACCTCCCGGGCCAGCGATCCCCGGAGCAGGTCGACCGTGGAAAGATCGATCTCCCCGCTCAGCCCGATCCCCGCACTTGATCCGAGCCTGCGCACGCGGAGGTCCGCGTCACCGTTGAGCCTCTCCATGCGCTGCTCCCTCTGTCGTGCTCGCCTGCTGGGGTGTCCGGCGAACGTCTGTTCGGTACCGAACCTACCAACTGGGGGCGAAACCGTCGGTCCGGGAGCGTACGCCGGGGTCGGCCACCCCCATGCGGTAGCGTTGTCCCGAGATGCACGAGAAGATGATGGGGCTGGCGCTGGAGGAAGCGCGGACCTGCATCGGATGGGGCGACGTCCCCGTCGGCGCGGTGGTCGCGAAGGGGACGGAGATCCTGGCACGCGCCGGCAACGAGCGGGAGCGACGCGGCGACCCCACGGCGCACGCCGAGATCCTCGCCCTCCGCGAGGCGGCGGCGCGGGCAGGGTCGTGGCGCCTCGACGGCTGCACCCTCTACGTGACCCTCGAGCCGTGCGCGATGTGCGCGGGCGCGGTCGTCCTCGCGCGCCTCGACCGGCTCGTCTTCGCGGCCAAGGACCCGAAGGCCGGTTTCGCGGGTTCCCTCGGAGACCTCGTCCGGGACCCCCGGCTCAACCACCGCGCAGAGGTCGTGACCGGCGTCCTGGCGGAGGAGGCAGGCGAGCTCCTGCGCTCCTTCTTCCGGGATCGGCGCGCACCGGCCGGCTGATACACTCGCCGACGGAGGCGTGCCGGAGCGGCCGAACGGGACCGCCTCGAAAGCGGTTAGGGGTTCACGCCCCTCGTGCGTTCAAATCGCACCGCCTCCGCCAGTCGTGACGCGGGCGGCCCCTCGTGGGTCGCCTGCGCTACGATCGTCGAGCTTGGAGGCATGCCGGAGCGGCCGAACGGGCGCGCCTGGAGAGCGCGTAGGTGGGGGAACCCGCCTCGAAGGTTCAAATCCTTCTGCCTCCGCCAACCGCCGAAGCCCGTGTCGGGCCCGGGGTCTATACTGGCCTCGTGACCGTGCTAGGCGGGGAGTTAGCGGTGCCCTGTCACTCGCAATCCGCTCTAGCGAGGCCGAAGATCCGTCTGCGGCCCGAGCGGTCCGGAAGAGCCTCGTCGAGACGCGGCGTCGATGGCCGGGTCCCGCGCGACGTCGGTCCGTGAACCCCGTCAGGCCCGGAAGGGAGCAGCGGTAAGCGGGAGCCGGCGGGTGCCGCGGGCGCGCCTGGTCGGAGCCTGCGCTCCGGGAAGCGTCCGGGCCGTCTGGGGTCAAGGGCGGATGCACGGTCACCTTTCTTCGATCCTTCCCCGGCGAGGATGAACGTGGAGGAATACCGCTCCCTCTATCGGAAGTACCGCCCCCAGGCACCCGCCGAGGTCCTCGGGCAGGAGCACGTCGTCCGGGCGCTCGGCGGCGCCGTCCGGGAGGGCCGGTTGGCGCACGCGTTCCTCTTCTCGGGCCCGCGCGGCACCGGGAAGACCTCGACGGCGCGGATCCTCGCGAAGATGGTCAACTGCGTGAACGGCCCCACCGCCGAGCCCTGCGGCGTCTGCGACCAGTGCGTCCACATCCGCGACGGCACCCACATGGACGTCGTCGAGATCGACGCCGCGTCCCACGGGGGGGTGGACGACGCGCGGGAGCTCCGCGAGCGAGCGCCCACCGCGCCGGCGGAGGGCCGGGAGAAGGTCTACATCATCGACGAGGCGCAGCGCCTGACGGCCTCCGCCTTCGACGCCCTGCTGAAGCTCTTCGAGGAGCCGCCGCCGGGCGTGCGGTTCGTGCTGGCGACGACCGAGCCCCACAAGATGCCGCCGACGATCGCCGGGCGCTGCCAGCGGTTCGAGTTCCGACGCGTGCAGGCCGACGTCATCGCCGAGCAGCTCCAGCGGATCGCGGCGAAGGAGGGACTCGAGCTTGCCGCCACCGCGGCGGCCGCCATCGCGCGCCGGTCGGACGGATCCGTCCGGGACGCGCTCTCGTTGCTCGACCAGGCGTCGGTGCTCGGCGGGGGGACGGTCAGCGACGAGGTCGTGGTCTCGCTGGTCGGAGCCCCGGAGACGGAGGTGCGGTTCGCGCTCGCCGACGCGATCGCCGTCGGGGACGCGCGGGACGTCTTCGGGATCGTGCACCGGCTCGTCCAGGAGGGGCACGACCTGCGGCACTTCGCCGCCCAAGTGACCGCGCACTTCCGCGACCTCCTGCTCGCGCTGTCGGCTCCCGAGGAGCCAGGGATCGTCGACGTGCCGGCCGAGCTGCATCCGCGCCTCGTCGCGCAGGCCGGGAAGTTCTCGGCCGGGGAGATCGACCGTATCCTCTCGCTGCTGCTCCAGGCGCAGAGCGACATGCGCTGGTCGACCGCGCCACGTCTCACGCTCGAGCTCGCGCTCGTCCGCGCCGCGATGCCGGAGACCGATCCGACGCCGGCAGCGCTCGTCTCGCGCCTCGAGCGCCTCGAGCGGCTCGCCGGGATCGTGCAGGAGGCGGAGCCCGTCCGCGCGGCGCCCACGGCCGCGGCCGCGAAGGAGGAGCCCGTCCGCGCGGCGCCCACGACCGCGGCCGCGAAGGAGACGCCCGCCCCCGCCCGGCCACCGACGCCGCCGGCGCATGCCCCCGAGGCGAGCCCGGGCCCACAGCGTCGAGCCGCGGACGAGAGCCCCGGTGGGTCCTCGTCATCGGTGGGCGCCGGTCCACCTTCGAAGGTCGACGCCGTGATGCTGCGCGGGTCGTGGCCGAGGGTGGTCGAGGCGCTGAAGACGCGGCGGAAGATGGTGCTGTTCGCGAACGCGCAGATCGCCACCGTCGGCTCGTACGACGGAGAGGTTCTCGAGCTGGTCTTCCCTCCGGGCCGTGCGTTCGGGGCGTCCAAGGTGGAGGAGAAGCAGGCCGACCTGCGGGAGGTCCTCCGTGAGGTCTTCGGCATCACGCCGCAGATCCGATGCACGGTGCGGGAGGGCGCGCTTCCCGAGCCGGAGCCCGACGGCGAGCCGCCGGCGACGCCGGAGGACGCCGCGCGCCTCCTGCGGGAGCAGTTCGGGGCCGAGGTCGTCGAGGAGGCAGAGAGCTAGGTGTTCGAGGGCCCGATCCAGGACCTCGTCGACGAGCTGAACCGGCTTCCGGGCATCGGGCCGAAGTCGGCGCAGCGCCTCGCCTTCTACCTGGTCAAGTCGCCGGCACAGGATGCGAAGCGCCTCGCCGAGGCGATCGTGCAGGCGAAGGAACGGGTGCACTTCTGTCGCGAGTGCTTCAACGTCGCCGAGGGTGAGCTCTGCCGTTACTGCTCGGACCCGACGCGGGACCCGGCCATCGTGGCGGTCGTCGAGGAGCCGAAGGATGTCTCGGCGGTCGAGAAGGCGGGCGTGATCCGCGGCCGCTACCACGTCCTCGGTGGCGCCATCTCGCCGATGGACGGGATCGGGCCCGACGACCTCCGGGTCCAGGAGCTCCTCGACCGCGTTCAGCGCGCGGGGATCAAGGAGGTCATCCTCGCGACGAACCCCAACCTCGAGGGGAACGCGACCGCGATGTACGTGAGCGGCCTGCTCAAGCCGCTCGGCGTCCGGGTGACGCGCCTCGCCTCAGGGCTTCCCGTCGGAGGAGACCTCGAATACGCCGACGAGGTGACCCTCGGTCAGGCCCTGGAAGGCCGCCGCGAGATGTAGCCGTCCTCCGCGGCGGCCTCGGAGCGGCTGATAGCCTCGGGGCGGAGGAGCCATGGGCATCATCGTGCAGAAGTACGGCGGCACGTCCGTCGGGGACATCGACCGGATCAACGCCGTGGCCGAGCGGGTCGTCGCGGCCAGGCGGAAGGGGAACGACGTCGTCGTGGTCGTCTCGGCGATGGGAGCCTCCACCGATGACCTCCTGCGGATGGCGCACGAGCTGACACCCCTGCCGAACGCGCGCGAGCTCGACCTGCTCCTGACGGCAGGCGAGCGGATCGCGATGTCGCTCCTCGCGATCGCGATCAACGCCCGCGACGTGCCGGCCGCCTCCTACACCGGCTCGCAGGCCGGCATCATCACCGACACGTCCCACGGGAAGGCCAAGATCATCGACATCCGCCCGGGCCGGATCCGTGAGGCCCTCGACCGGGGGGCGGTCGTGATCGTCGCCGGCTTCCAGGGCGTCTCCACGGCCTACGACGTGACCACGCTCGGACGCGGCGGATCGGACACGACGGCCGCGGCCCTCGCGGCGGCGCTCGAGGCGGATGTCTGCGAGATCTACACCGACGTCGCCGGCGTCTACACCGCGGACCCGCGGATCGTCCCCGGCGCGCGCAAGCTCCACGCGGTCTCCTACGAGGAGATGCTCGAGATGGCGGCGAGCGGAGCGCGCGTCCTTCAGCTGCGTGCGGTGGAGTACGCTCGTCGATACGGCATCCGGCTGCACGTCCGGTCCTCGTTCACCCACGAGCCCGGAACCTGGATCGCGGAGGAAGACGAGCGTATGGAGCAGGCGATCATCGCCGGCGTCACCCACGACGAGAGCGAGGCGAAGGTCACGGTCGAGGACGTCCCCGACCGCCCGGGCGTGGCTGCGCGCATCTTCCGCGCGGTCGCGGAGGAGGGGATCAACGTCGACATGATCGTGCAGAACGTCTCGCACGGCGGGACGACCGACGTCTCGTTCACGATCCCGAAGTCCGACGTCCCGCACGCGCGGAAGGTGATGGAGGCGGTGGTCGAGGAGGTCGGTGCGGCACGACACACGACCGATGAGGAGATCGCCAAGATCTCGCTCGTCGGCGCCGGCATGAAGACCCATCCGGGGGTGGCCGCCGACATGTTCAGCGCGCTGGCCGATGCGGGTGTGAACATCGAGATGATCTCGACCTCGGCGATCCGCGTCTCGTGCGTGATCCGAGCGGAGGACGTGCATCGGGCCGTCGAAGCCCTCCATGCGAGGTTCGACCTGGCCGAGGACTCGGTCGCGAGGGAGCACTGAGGATGGCCGCTCCTCGCGTCGCGGTCGCGGGCGCCACGGGGGCGGTGGGTCGCGAGATCCTGCGCATCCTCGAGGAGCGGGAGACGCCGGTCGGGACGCTCGTGCCGCTCGCATCCGCTCGGTCGGCGGGCACGCGCCTCCGGTTCCGCGGCCAGGAGGTCGAGGTCCGGCCGCTCGACGCGCAGGACTGGTCGGAAATCGACCTGGCCCTCTTCTCGGCGGGAGCGACCGTATCGAGGGAGGTGGCGCCGCGGGCCGTCGAGGCCGGAACGATCGTCGTCGACAACTCCTCCGCCTGGCGCATGGACCCCGGCGTGCCGCTCGTCGTTCCCGAGATCAACGCCCACGCGCTCGAGGGCCATCGGGGGATCGTCGCGAACCCCAACTGCACCGCGATCGTCGCGCTCATGGCGCTCGCGCCGCTCCATCGGGCCGCAGGCCTGAGCTCGGTGATCATCTCGTCCTACCAGTCCGTCTCGGGCGCCGGACACCGCGGTGTGACGGAGCTCCTCGAGCAGGTCGAGAAGCTCCGCGGCCAGGAGGAGGATCTGACGCATCCGGACCTCGACGCGCTGCCCCGCGGGGAGATCTTCGGCCCGACGATCGCCTACAACGTCGTGCCCCGCGCGGGTTCCTTCGAGGACGACGGCTTCACGAGCGAGGAGCGGAAGCTCGCCGACGAGAGCCGGAAGATCCTCGAGCTCCCGGGCCTGCCGGTCGTCGGGACGGTCGTGCGCGTCCCCGTGATCGCCGGCCACGCCGTGTCCATCCACGCGATCTTCGAGCGCGACCTTTCACCGGCGGCGGCGTGGGAGACGCTTCACGCCGCTGAGGGGGTGAGGGTCGTCGACGACCCCGCTTCGGATCTCTTCCCGACGCCGCTCGAGTCCGCCGGCACCGACGACGTGCTCGTCGGCCGGATCCGCCGCGCGGCAGAGCGCTCGCTCCTGCTGTTCGCGGCCGGCGACAACCTCCGCAAGGGCGCCGCCCTCAATGCGGTGCAGATCGCCGAGCGGCTCCTCGGCTAGGTCGGCTCGCAGTCGTACACCGTCTCGCCGTTACGGCAGACGTCGACCCCGAACCCACCGTTGAGACTGTCCCAGTGCCGTCCGCCATCGAGCTCGTCGTTGCCGTCGTCTCCCTGGAGCACGTCCTCGCCTGCGTTTCCCTCGAGGAGGTCGTTCTGCGCCCCACCGAGGAGGTCGTCCTCCCCATCGCCTCCGAAGGCCTCGTCCTCACCGTCGCCCCCCAACAGTGAGTCATCCCCGCCGCCGCCGTGAAGCACGTCGTCTCCGGCTTCGCCGCGCAGCTGGTCGTGCCCTCCGTGGCCGAACAGTCGGTCCTCTCCGGTGCCCCCCAGAAGCTCGTCGCTCTCCGGACCGCCGATGAGCCGGTCGTCTTCGGACCCGCCGACGAGCTGGTCGGCGCCTCCTTCGCCCTCTATCGTGTCCGCTCCGCCGTAGCCGAAGATCTGATCGGCTCCGTCTCCTCCGAACAAGCGGTCTTCTCCACCGGGCTCGCCCACGTGGTCGCCGGTCATGATGTCGACGCCGCTTCCTCCGTGAAGCGTGTCGTTCCCGGGGCCGCCTTGCAGGCGGTCTCCAGAGCCTCCGCCGTACAGCTGATCATCGTCCGCATCGCCGATCACCCAGTCGCGGCTGCCGCCGCCGTACGCTGTGTCCCTTCCGAGACCGCCGAGGATCGTGTCCGGGTCGGACCCCCCCTCGAGCCGGTCGTCACCCGGACCCCCGTCGATGCTGTCGCTACCGCTTCCGCCGACGATGCGGTCGTCTCCACCTTCACCGCTCACGATGTCGTTCCCGCCGCCGGGCGACAGCACGTTCGGCACGTCGCCGGCCTGCGCGGTGAGGTGATCGGAGAACCGGCTGCCGATGATCCCTTCGATGTCCGTTCGGACGTTGTCCGAGTCCGGCCCGTCATCCGCCATGTTGTCGATCGTGACGACGACCCCGACACTGGAGCCGGCGTAGGAAACGGTGTCGTGACCGGCGCCGCCGCTGAACTCGTCCGCTCCGGGCCCGTTGTAGAAGCGATCGTTCCCGGCGTCTCCCACGACCCAGTCGTTCCCCGACCCGTCGCAGATGCGGTCGTTGCCACCGCGGCCGTCGATGACGTCGGCGCCACCGCGCGCCACGATCACGTCGTTGCGGCTCGTGCCGTTGATCGTGTCATGGCCGTTCGTGCCGACGATGGTCGCGCGCTTACCTCCGCACGTGGGGGTTGCCGCCACCGCTGCCGGAGCCCACACGAGGAGAAGGAGCATCACGGAAGCGGTCACGAGGTCGTGTCGGTTGGCGCGCATCGTTCCTCCTCCTGACTCCCGTGTGGGCCGACGCATCTAGACGGTTCGCAGCCCACGAGGACCTCGAGCTGCGTCGGTCGGGGTCAGGTCCACTGGCCCTCGCAGCCGTTGAGCCTCTCTCCGTTGCGGCAAAGGTCGAAGCCGCCGTCTCCGTAGAGCTCGTCCCAGCGCGACCCGCCGTCGAGATGGTCGTCCGCGTCCCCTCCGTAGAGGACGTCCTCGCCCCCCTCGCCACGCATCACGTCGTTGTCCTCGTGGCCGTAGAGGTCGTCGTCGCCGGCTCCGCCGAACAGCCGGTCCGCTCCAGCGTGGCCGTAGAGGTCGTCGTCTCCGTCAGCTCCCGTGAGCGTGTCCGCCCCGGCCCCGCCGTACACGACGTCGTCGTGGTCTCCTCCGCTCAGGGTATCGTCGTCGGCACCGCCGTCGAGGAAGTCCCCCTCGCTTCCGCCGGACATCGCGTCCTTGCCTTCGTTGCCCGACATCACGTCCCACCCGCGTCCGCCGGTCAGCTCGTCCTCGCCGGCGCGCCCCAACATGTGATCCGATCCATCGCCGCCACGGAGAACGTCATCACCTCCGTGACCCTCGAGGTAATCGCTGCCTCCGCCGCCGACCAGCAGGTCATCGTCTTCGAAGCCGCTCAGGCTGTCCCGGCCGCCCTCGCCGTACATCCGGTCCTTGCCCTCGAAGCCATCCAGCTGGTCGGGGTCGGGGCCGCCGTAGCCGACGTCGTCACCAGCGCCGGCGTAGAAGGAATCCGTTCCGGCACCTCCGAAGAAGCGGTCGTTGCCGCTCCCTCCGTCAGCGGCGTCGCCGCCGGCTCCGCCATCGAAGCGATCGTTGCCCGGGCCGCCCTCGAGCCAGTCGTGCCCGGGACCCCCGGTCAACCGGTTGGCCACCAGGTCAGCCGAAGGCGCGTACAGCGAGTCGTTGCCCTTGCCTCCGCGCAGATCCTCCACGTCGGTTCGCACGTCGTCGCTCTCTCCGGCGTCGTTGGCGATGTTGTCGATCCTGACGACGACGCCGGTGGTCCGGTCCTGGTAGGTCACCGTGTCGGTCCCGGTTCCGCCATGGAACACATCGGCGCCTGGGCCGCCGTGCAGCAAATCGCTCCCGCTACCTCCACGGACCGTGTCCGAGCCGGCTCCGCCGCAGATCCGGTCGTTGCCCCCCTTGCCGTCGATCGAGTCGCTCCCGTCCTTCGCCACGATGACGTCGTTGCCGGAGGTCCCGTTGATCGTGTTGTTGCCGTTCGATCCCACGATCGTCGCGGCCTTGCCGAGGCAGGTGGGCGTGGCGGCCTGAGCAGGCGGGGACACCAGCAGGAGGGTGAGCGCGAGCACGGCGAGGAACGTGCGGCGGACGCTCCCCGAGAGTTCCGCGGCCGATGATCTCGCCGGACCGGATGGAGGCGTCAGGTCCATGCCATCTCGCAAGCATCCTCGTGCAGCTCCCCGTTGCGGCATTGGTCGTCGCCTTCGCCGGCGTTCAGCACGTCGTAGTGTCGGCCGCCGTCGAGCTGGTCGTCGCCCGCCCCCGCCAGGAGCCTGTCATCGCCGTTCGTCCCGAACAGGGTGTCGTTCTGGGGTCCGCCCTCCAGGTCGTCGTCACCTTCGCCACCGTCGAGAACGTCGTGGCCGATCTCTCCGTAGAGGAGGTCGTCATGGCGGCCACCGAGCAGGGTGTCCTCGCCGCTCCCGCCCTCCAGGCGGTCGTCGTGGTCCCCACCGTGCAAGATGTCGTTGTCGGCCCCGCCGGTGAGGTAGTCGCCTTCCGTGCCGCCGTAGATGGTGTCCTTCCCGGCCTCTCCGTGGATGACGTCCCAGCCGGCTCCGCCGTAGAGCTGGTCCTCGCCATCGGATCCGTGGATCGTGTCGGCCCCGGTTCCGCCTCGGATATCGTCGTCACCCTCGCCGCCGGTCAGGGAGTCGCGCCCCGCACCCCCCTCCAGGCGGTCGACGCCATCCTCACCGGTGATGGTGTCGCGGCCGCCCTCACCGAAGACGCGGTCGTTCCCCTCCTGGCCGTTGAGGTCGTCCGGGTTGGCTCCCCCCAAGATCGTGTCGTCCCCTAACCCACCCCTGATCGAGTCCGAGCCATCGCCACCCTCGAGGAGATCGTTCCCGCCGAGCCCATAGAGGATGTCATTGCCGGGGCCGCCGATGAGGCGATTCGCGACCGCTTCCAGCTGGGGCACCAGGTAATCGTTGCCGTTCCCGCCGCGGATGTTCTCGATGTCCGACAGCACGTTGTCTCCCTCGTCGGTGTCGTTGCTGTTGTCGTCGAGGGTGACACCCACGTCTGTGACGTAGCCCTGGTAGGTCGCGGTGTCCTTGCCCTTTCCGCCAGAGAAGCGGTCGCCGCCGGGCCCGCCGTGGAGGGTGTCGTTGTCGCCGCCGCCGAACATGTCGTCGTTCCCGCCGCCCCCGCAGATGACGTCGTTCCCGCTCCGGCCGTTGATGACGTCGTTCCCCCCGCGGCCGACGATCACGTCGTCCCCGGCGGTGCCGTTGATGGTGTTGTCACCGTTGGTGCCGACGATCGTGGCCTTCTTGCCCAGGCAGGTGGGTGTGGCCGCCTGCGCCGGAGAGAGGCCGACCAGCAGGATCCCGCTGATCAAACCGGTCAGGGTGATACGTGCACGCCGTTGCATCGATCCCTCCCTCAGACGGTCTCGCAGCCGATGAGGATCTCACCGCGCGTGCATGCATCGAGCGTCCCGTCGCCACCGTCCAGCCGGTCGAAGTGGCGTCCGCCGTCCAGCGCGTCGTCGCCGGCGCCGCCCTGGATCGAGTCGTCTCCATCCCCACCGAAGAGCCGATCGTTGTGCTCATCGCCGCGCAGGTCGTCGCCTCCGGCGTTCCCCCTCAGCTCGTCGGTCCCGGTCCCGCCGATCAGGTCGTCGTCACCCGAGCCGCCCAGGATTTCGTCGTTGCCGTCCCCGCCGGTGATGCTGTCGTATCCGGACCCGCCCTCCAGGAAGTCGTTTGCGGCTCCGCCGAGGATGATGTCGCCGCCTCCGCCTCCAAGGATGGAGTCGCTCCCCGCCTCACCGAGGAGCTGGTCCCCTTCCGTCCCCCCGTAGATGATGTCGGACCCATCGCCGCCCTGGATCGAGTCCTCCCCTTCTCCGCCCCAGACCTCGTCGTCGCCGCCGCCCGCGAGCACCCAGTCGCGGCCCGGACCCGCGTCCACGAAATCCGGGAACGGGGCGACCGCGTCGGCGATGATGGCGTCGTTGCCCGCGTCTCCGAACAGGGTGTCTTCGCCGTCGCCGCCGCTGAGGCTGTCGCGGGCGTCGCCCCCGAAGATGACGTCGTCATCCCCTCCGCCCCGTAGGTCATCGCGCCCGCCTTCGCCGAAGATCCAGTCCACGCCGGCGCCACCTTCGATCTCGTCCGGATCGGGGCCACCGAAGAGGTCGTCATGGCCCTCACCGCCCTCGAGGTAGTCGGATCCGCTTCCACCGTCGAGCAGGTCGGCTTCGCCGAAGCCCGCGATCGTGTCGTCGCCACCGCCGCCCGAGAGGACGTTGGAGGACGCATTGCCGCTGATCAGGTCGTCGTATCGGCTTCCGACCACGCCTTCGACATCGGTTCGGACGTCGTCTCCCTCCCCGCCGTCGTTCGCGACGTCGTTGATCGAAACGATCACCAGGGAGGCGGAGCGTGCGTACGAGACCGTGTCGCGTCCGCCGCCTCCGCTGAACACGTCGCTTCCGGCGTCGTTGTAGAAGCGGTCGTTGCCCGCATCGCCGTTCAGCGTGTCGTTGCCGTCTCCGCCGCAGATGCGGTCGTTGCCGCCCTTCCCGTTGATGACGTCGTTCCCCCCGCGGCCGTGGATCACGTCGTCGCCGCTGGTGCCGTTGATGGTCTGACCGGCGCTCGTGCCGACGATCGTCGCGGTCTTCCCGCCACAGGTCGGCGTCGCGGCGTGCGCGTGGGAGGCTGCGAGGGTGACGAGGGCTGCGGCCAAGATGGCAGGAGCCAGGGTACGGCGACGTGATGCGCGCAAGATGGGACCTCCCTCCCGGAAAACGGACGAACGAGTCTTTCTAGCCGTTCAACAGGATACTGTCAAGGGTCAGAGAGGGCACGCGCACGGCATCCCGCCGCACTTCGGGCATCCGTGCTCGTACCGGGCAGCCGCATCTGCGATGTCCACGCCCAGGAGGTTGGCCAGCGAGGTGAGCCACGCCAGGGCGTCTCCGACCTCCTCGCGCAGGTTCTCGGGATCCCCCCGCCGCATCGCGCGCGCGACCTCGCCGACCTCCTCGACGAGCCAGCGGAACGTCGCGTCGGGACCACGCGCCGCGTCCCGCTCGGCGTAGGTGCGGCGCATCAGCTCCTGGAAGTCCCGGAGATCCATCAGCGTTCGCGTCGGCTCGTGAGCCAGGCGCCCGCCAGCACGAGGCCCATGCCGACGAGCTGGAGGGGGTCCACCTGCTCGTCCAGCAGCATGACGCCGAGGATCGTGGCCACGACCGGGAGGAAGTAGATCGCGACCGCGCCGCGCGTGGCGCCCGCCCGGCCGACGAGCGTCGCCATCGCGAGGAACGCCATCCCTGAGCCGAACACGCCGAGGACCGCCGTCGAGGCGAGGCTCGACGCGTCGAGGGTCGAGCCCCGCAGGGACAGGAGCCCGACCGGCAGGAGCAGCACGACCGCGCTGAGCTGCGCGCGCAGGACGATCGGAAGCGCGCCGTACCGCTGCTGGAGCGGCACCGTGAGGTTCGCGGAGAGCCCGTAGAGCATCGTCGCGAACAGGACGAGCACGGCCCCCAGGAGCGCCGCGCTGCCTTCGCGCGTCCCGGGCGAGGTGAGGAGCACCACGCCGGCGAAGCCGACGAGCAGACCGGCGACCTGCACGGGGCGTGGCATCCGCCGCAGCAGGATCGCGGCGAACAGTCCGGCGAACAGGGGCATCCCGCCGTTGATCATCCCGGCGAGCGACGAGGTGATCCACTGCTGGGCGACCGGGAACAGCGTCAGCGGGATCGCCATCCAGATCGCCCCGAGCAGCGCGATCCGTGGCCAGTCCTCCCGCGCCACCGGGCGCCGGGCCCTGGGGATGACCGCGACCGACGCCGCTCCGAGCGCGATCCGCAGGAACGCAACCAGGCCCGGCTGAAGACCCTGGAGCCCCCACTCGATGAAGACGAACGACGAGCCCCACATCAGCGCGATCGCGCTCAGCAGGCCCCACTCGACCGGCCCGAACGCCTCACGTCGCGTTCCCGGGGCGGTCGAGATGACGGGAGCGGTCCGCACGCGCCCCAGCGTACCCGCCGTGGTATGGATGGGACCATGCGCCGTCTCGAGAGCGTGATCCTCTACGTGGAGGACCTCGATCGTTCGATCCGCTTCTACGGGGACGTCCTCGGTCTCGATCTCGCGCTCAGCGAGCACGGCTACGCCGAGTTCCGGCTCGAGAACGTGAAGCTCGCCCTGTACGAGCGCGAGCGGGCGGTGAGGCTCACGGGAGCCGAGCGTCCCCCCGCCGGCGCGGCGGAGATCCTGTTCGTGGTGGAGGATGCCGATCGGTGGGCGGAGCGGCTCGCCGACCACGTCCTCGCCGGGCCGGTCGACCACCCCTGGGGTCACCGCAGCGTCCACGTCGCGGATCCGGACGGGCACGTGGTGGAGCTCGCCCAGGAGATCCCGCGGACGCGTCCGCGCGGGGCATGAAGGAGGGGCGAGGCGCGTGCCTCGCCCCCGGTGGTCGGGACGGCGGGATTTGAACCCGCGACCTCAGCGTCCCGAACGCTGCGCGCTACCAAGCTGCGCTACGTCCCGACGGCCGAACGGCCGGACCTGGATGGTACACCAGGGCCGCGGGCCGGCTCAGCCCCGACCGGTGTAGCGCAGGATGTCGACGCCTCGGTTGTAGTCCACCGAGTAGAGGATGTCGTCACCGGCCCAGTAGGCCGCGGACGTCGACCCGCCGTACGGCACGTAGTAGCCGATCTCCCGCACCCGTCCTTCCTTCGAGACGCGCAAGAGCCGTGTCCCGTGCTCGTACCACGCCATCGCGACGACGCCCCCGTTCCGGTACGTCGGGTGGGTGTCGAACCAGTGCGCGCAGAACAGGTCGGCCGGCGCGTCGCCGTCGGTGAACAGACCGTTGCGCACCGTGTACGACCCGGTCTGGGCGATCGTTCCGTCCTCGGCCCAGCGCGAGACGTCGAAGGTCCGCAAGACGGCGCTCCCGTTCGCCGAGCAGTTGGCCGTGGGGCCCGTCGACTCACCGCCCACCAGGAGGAAGCGGTCGGTCCCGCCGTTCGGCCACAGGTTCCCGTGGTTGAAACGGCTCTCGCTCGGCCCACGGGCCACGAGCCGGGGGTTCGCCGGGTTCTCCCGAGCGTCGAGCAGCAGGAACGGGTTGCTCGAGGTGACGACGAGGCCGGGCGAGATCTCCGTCACGTCGTGGAGGTTGTTCGTCGCAGGCTTCCCGGTCCTCCAGTTGCCGGCGAGGACCGTGTGGTTCGCGAGGTTGACGATCTGTCCCTCGGAGCCGTAGGCCCACGTGCAGTTCAGGACGCACGACCACGTGTGGGGGTTCGCCGGCAGGTTGCCCTCGCGGAGCGTGGGGTTCTTCGGATCCGAGACGTCGACGACCTTGCGCCCGAAGAGCAGGATCTTCCCGTTCGTGTCCACGTCCTCTTCGCCGAGGTAGGGGGCTTCCTCCGCCGGGATCGCGAGGAGACCGACGAGCTGCGGGTCGGCGGGCTCGCTGATGTCGTAGATCTTCAGGTGCTGGCTGGTCGTCAGGTACATGAGGTTCCCGACGATGCGCGCGCCGACGGCATCGTTGTTCGTCGCGAGGTGCGCGACGAACTCGAGGTTCGGCGAGCGCCAGCCGCCGGCGTCCGGCAGGGCGCGCCGGCCCGCTTTCGGCATCGCGTAGGCGAGCGTGCCGAACGTCCGGTGGACGGTCGTCGAGCCCACCGAGTCGCGTCGGCCGAGCGTGCCCGCGACGTAGAGACGCTGCGATGCGCTGTCGATGGCGATCGCGGCCGCGCGATCCTCGTCGGTCAGGCGCACGGCGTCGTCCGTGCGCATCCCGTAGCGAGCGGACCAGACCTCGTGCCCCGATCCGGCGTCGTAGCCGAGCGCGACGTAACGAGATTGCGCCGGAAGGAACGTCCCGCTCCACCCGGCGATGTACACGCGGTCGGTGTCGGGGTCGTAGTCGATGGCGGACCCACCCTCGTCGAGATGACCGGGGAAGGCGTACCTGGCGTCCCAGGCGAGCGCGCCGTCGGTCGCTTCGAAGGCCACGGTGGCGATGTCGAAGCGCTCGGCGGGGCCCGCCTCGGAGCGGCCCGTCACGAAGACCCGGTCGCCGCGCTCGTCGACGACGAGGTCGGCGCCGAAGCTCTGCCCTGTCGAGGCCGGCGACGCGTAGCTGCTGAACCACCGCTCTGCACCCGTCGCGGCGTCGAGGGCCTGGAGCGCGTACCGGGGGCTGCTCGTCGCCGACCCGACCACGGCGGTACCGCCCACGAACAGCGTTCGGGCGTCGGGGCTGAGGGCCAGGGCCGCCCCCGCGTCGAAGGCGTTGCCGCCGCCGTCCCGACGGTTCGTCCAGCGGACCTCGCCGGTCGCGGCGTCGATCGCGAGGGTCACGAT
>DATLGG010000156.1:0-2418 GCA_035540615.1 Actinomycetota bacterium
ATCAAGAGCCGGATCCGCTCCGGGCTGCGCCGGATGCGAGGCGCCATGAGCGACGAGATGGTGGACGAACGATGAGGACCCACGACGATCTCCGGGACCTCCTGGGGGCGTACGCCCTCGACGCCGTGGAGCCCGACGAGCGGCGCGCGCTGGATCAGCACCTGCGGACGTGCGCCGACTGCCGTCGGGAGATCACCGAACATCAGGAGGCCCTCGCGGGCCTGGCGGAGCCGGTGGCGCCGCCGCCGCAGGTCTGGGAGCGGATCGAGACAGCGGCGCGCGAGGACGACGCGGCGACGGTGGTACCGCTGCGCCCTCGGCGGCCCCGCCTCGTCGCCGCTCTCTCCGCCGCGGCGGTCGTCGCCTTCGCGTTCCTGGGATGGCGGGTGGCGGTCCTCGACGCACGGCTGGAACGGGTGGCTGGGGACACCCTCGTGGCGTCGGCAACGGCAGCCCTCGCGGATCCCGAGGCCGAGCGGGTCGTCCTGCGTTCGGGCCGGGGAACCCTCGCCGTGGACGCCGTGGTCCTCCCCGACGGCAGGGGATACGTCCTGCAGGGGAACCTGGACGCGCTTCCGGAAGACCAGACGTATCAGCTCTGGGCGATGGTCGGGGAGCAGCCGATCTCCGTGGGCGTCCTCGGGACGGAGCCGAGCGTCACCGCCTTCCGAGTTGGGAGCGGGACCTCGGCCCTGGCGATCACGGTGGAGCGCGCCGGTGGCGCGCCCCAGCCGACATCGGACCCGATCGCGCACGCTCCCCTCTCCGTGGCCTGACGCGTCATCCGCGTCCCCGCGCGGCTCCGAAGATGGGTCATGAAGAACCTGCGAACGTTGATGCTTCTGGTCTCCCTGGGGCTCGCCGCTCAGGCCTGCTCCTCAGCGCCGGTCACGGAAACGCGTACAGGGAACGGATCGACCCCCCAGGGGCCGATGGGGAGCACGGAGGAGGCGACGGTCACCGTCACGAACTTCCGGTACGAGCCCCCCACGCTCGAAGTTCCGACCGGCACCACCGTCACCTGGGTCAACCAGGACGAGATCCTGCACACGGTCACGTCCGGCACCCCCGAGGGGGCGACGGTCCCCGGCGTATCTGAGGGCGCCGCGGCCGAGCCGGACGGCCGGTTCGATGAAGAGCTCGACGGCGGCGGAGCGACCGTCGAGGTCACGCTGGACGAGCGTGGCACGTACACGTACTTCTGTGCGATCCACGGCGGCATGGTCGGCGAGATCATCGTCGGCTGAGTCATCCGTCCACACGCACGGCTCCGAATCCCCTGTGACACCGACCCCCGAAGGAGGGATCGAGGATGGAACGGACGGAACGGAAGGTATGGCGCGGCGGGATGGTCGCGGCGCTCCTGGCGGTCGCCGTGATCGGCACGGCGTGCGGCACGGGCGGGGCACAGGAACGGTCGACGGACAGCCAGCCCTCGGCCAGTGCGCATGGTGCGCCGAGCACGGGGAGCGGCATCGACACGCCCGGAGCGGAGCTCCAGCAGACGCTCACGAGCCTCCTCACCAGCCACGTGTTCCTCGCGGGCATCGCGGTCGAGCAGGCGGCTCTCACGAAGGACCCCGAGTCGGCGCAGTTCAAGGCGGCGGCGGAGGCGCTGGACAAGAACTCCCAGGACCTCGCCGGCGCGATCGAGTCCGTGTACGGGCCGGAGGCGGGCGACCAGTTCCTCGACCTGTGGCGCGCGCACATCGGGATGTTCGTCGACTACACGGTTGGCGGGCTGACCGGTGACGACAAGATGCAGGACAAGGCGAAGTCCGAGCTCGACCAGTACCGCCAGGACTTCGGCGCCTTCGTCGACTCCGCGACCGGCGGGAACCTCCCGGCGGAGGACGTCGCGGCGGCCCTGCAGGAGCACGTGGACAGCCTCGTGGTCACGATCGACCAGGTGATCGAGGGCAAGGGCAACGCCTTCATGAGCCTGTACGAGGCGGCACAGGGCCACATGCCGGCCACGGCATCGGCCCTCGCCGGCGGGATCATCGCAGCGAACCCCGACAAGTTCGCCGCCTGATCACGATCGGAACGCAGCTCGGGAACGGGCGTCCCCATCGGGGGGCGCCCGTTCCGCGTTCGGCAGCGCGATGGAAGACAGGACGGGCTACCAGCAGGGTGGCTGCTTGCCTCGGTGTGGCTTCGACGCGCTCCGGAAAGGCTAGGAGGAGCCGACCATACGAGGTGATGCATCATGGGTGCACGTAGGTCGAACCATCCGCTCCGAACGCTCCTCCCTCGGGCCGCGACGACGTTCTCGCTGCTACTCGCGATCGGGCTGTTCGCCCCGGCCGGAGCCGGGGACGACGAGCACGTGAAGGACGCGAAGACGCCGCTGCTCCACGAGGCGGACACCCTCCAGCCCGTCGTCGAGGAACCGCTCGGTGAGATGCGGTGCGAGGA
>DATLGG010000157.1:0-12027 GCA_035540615.1 Actinomycetota bacterium
GCCGCCGCGGAGCCACCAGAGCTTCTTCGGCGTCGACGCCGGCAGCGCGTCCCACAGGTGCCCGGCGTTCGTCGTCTTGACGTTCGTGTCGTTCAGCCCGTGGATGATGAAGGTTGCCGCCGTGATGCGGTCCGCGTCCCGGAGGTAGTCACGCTCCGACCAGAAGCTCGAGCGCGAGTCCTGGTAGCCGGGCTTGTAGGCGGCGGCGACCACCGCGCCCACGCTCGCCGCGCATCCTCGGCGCTCCGCCACGTGCGCCGCCCACAGCGTGTCCTCGTTCACCGAGTTCTGGAGGTCGGTCAGCGGGCGCGTGACCGTGAACCCCTCGGCCGTGCTGGCGTGCTGGGACGACGGCAGGCCGTTGAAGTGGTGGTAGTCGTACCACCGGTCGATCGCGCGGATCGGGATGATCGCCTTGAGCGCGCGCGGCGCCATCGAGGCGGCACCGGTCGCGATCGTCCCGTCGTAGGAGCCACCGGTCATCCCGACGGCGCCGTTCGACCAAGGCTGACGCTCGATCCACTCGATCGTGTCGACGGCGTCGGTGATCTCCTCGCGACCGCCGTAGACCTGGCAGCCCGAGGAGTTCCGGGTCCCGCGCTGGTCCTGCATCACGATCGCGTACCCGCGGGGGACGAAGTACTCGTCGTACCACTCCGGGAACGGCGCCCATGGTGTCGGCGGGTTGAGCGCCGCCATCGACGTCCACGGCGTCTTCCGTTCGGCGCGGAAGCCGCGTCCGAGGGTGTTGTAGTAGGGGGACTGGAAGAAGATCGTCGGGACCCGCTCCTCCGTCTTCGGCCGGATGATGTCCAGGGCCAGGGACGTCACACCGTCGCGCGCCGTGATGATCTTGCGCTCGACGATGGCGTCCTGGAGCCCGAAGCGGACAGGGTCGATCTGGTCGAGGTCGGGCTTCGCGTGCGAGGCCGTCGCAGGAGCCGCGAAGGTCAGCGCCCCAACCACCGCGACGAGGGATGCGCAGGTCAGGATCCGGTTCGCTTTCATGGCACGAGGATTCGGCACGGAGGCCCGCGTCTCCTTCGTGCAGGTGCACAAACCCCCCGCCACACCGCGGGGCGCGCCCCCCTAGACCTTCTGGGCGCGGGTTCGGTAAGGGACGGGGTTCTCCATCGCCCAGATCGCCGGGCAGCGCTCGTCGGCGAGCTGCTTGACGCGCTGGATTTCCTCGTCGGAGGCGTCGGTGTCGACCTGCACCTCGAAGTCGAAGCGGGAGAGGGGGACGTGCTCGCCCAGGCCGAGCGCCGTGTGGAAGTCGACGCTCAGCGCCAGCGTGACGCGCAGGTCGCGGATCTCCACCCCGGCCATCGCCGCCTGCATCGCGAAGGTCGCCCCGTAGCAGGCCATCGCGCCGAAGAAGCAGTAGGTGAGGGGGCTCGGGGTCCGGCCGTCGCCGCCGAGGAAGGGGGGGAAGTCGGCTTCGAGACGCGCGTCCCCCTGCGCGAAGGTCACCGTGCCGGCGAACTGCGGGTCGCCGTCGTCGGCCTGCCACGCACCGGCCATGTTCACCTGAAGCATCGTCGCCTGCGGGTCGCTCGCCGCCCGCCCCTTCGTCTCCTCGATCCGATCGAGCCGCACGTTGTGCATCGCGAAGCCTCCTCGCTGGGTGTGCGCGTAGCATAGGCCCCGCATGGCTGAGCAGAGCGGCACGACGTCCCGGCGGATCCAGGAGCTCGCGGATCTGCTCGTCCCCGTCGTGCGCTTCTTCGACCGGTCCGCGCGCGCGCGGGAACGCGCCGGCGAGGCCGCCTGCGACTTCCGGGCCGGCGACCCCCAGGAGCTCGCGCCCTCGTGGCTCGTGCAGGCGCTCCAGCAGGCGGCCATCCCACGTGACGCCGGGTGGTACGCCTACACGACGGAGCTGCCTGCGGCGCAAGAGGCGGTGGCGGCATCCCTCCGTGAGCGCTTCGGCATCGCGTTCCGGCCCGAAGACGTCGCGCTGACGAACGCGGCCGTGGCGGCGATCGCGATCTGCCTGCAGGCGATCATCGACCCCGGGGACGAGGTCATCATCACGACCCCCCCGCACTTCCTCTACGAGCCCCTGATCCGGATGCCCGGCGGCGTCGCCGTCCGCGTCCCCGCCGATCCGGAGACCTTCGAGCTCGACCTCGACGCGACCGCCGCGGCGATCACCGGGCGGACGCGCGCCGTCCTCGTCAACTCGCCGCACAACCCGACGGGCCGGATCTATCGACCCGAGACCCTGCGGAACCTCGCCGCGTTGCTGACGGGGGCGTCGGAGCGGAACGGGCGGCCGATCTACCTGCTGTCGGACGAGGCGTACCAGCGGGTGCTGTTCGGCGAGGTGGCGTTCGAGACGCCGACCGCCTTCTATCCGAGATCGTTCCTGATCTACACGTACGGCAAGACCCTGCTCGCTCCCGGCCAGCGGCTCGGCTACATCGCGATGCCACCCACGATGCCGAACCGCGCCGATCTCCGGCGGGCGCTCTCCGCGGCGCAGCTCGTGCTCGGCTGGGCGTACCCGACCGCGCTCCTGCAGCACGCGCTCCCCGAGCTCGAGCGCCACACGATCGACCTCCAGGCGCTCCGTCGCAAGCGCGACCGGATGGTCGAGGCGCTCCGCGCCTTCGGCTACGAGCTTCACGTCCCCGAGGCCACCTTCTACCTCCTCGTCCGCTCGCCCGATCCCGACGACCAGGCGTTCGTCGACGCGATGGCGGAGGACGGCGTCCTGCTGATGCCGGGTGGTCTCCTCGAGGCCCCGGGGTTCTTCCGGATCTCGCTCACCGCGACCGACGACATGATCGAGCGGTCGCTCCCGGTCTTCGAGCGCGCGATCAAGGAGCGCTCCGGTGGCTAGGCGGCGGCGCCTATGGCCGCGCGTCGAGCGGGCGATCCTCGGTGCAGGGATGGGGGTGGCCGCGTTCCTGATCGAGCGCCGCCTCCGAAAGGTCCTCGACGAGATGCGCAGCGGCGGCGACGGTCCCGCGGCGACCCTCGGTCCGGCGGACGGATCCCGCCGCTAGCGCGGCCTCACTTCCCGGCGCGGAGGAGATCCCACAGCAGGCCGCCCGTCAGGATCCCGCCGAGCGTTCCGAGCGAGGCGGGGACCCAGTTCTCGACCGTCGGGGACGCCCCGAGGACGGCGGCGCCGATGATCGCCGACCCGGCCGCCATGGACACGGCGATCCGTCGCGCCGCGCGTCGCACCGTCCCCTCGAGGCTCTCCGTCCCGCGGAAGTGGACCTGCAGCTTCGGCCCCGGACGTGCCCCGGTCAGCCGCTCGAAGGACTCCACGAGGCGCACGACGCGGAGCTTCAGCTTCTGCCCTTCGTAGAAGAGCCGCCGCGGGTCGGCCTTCGAGCGGAGGCGCTCGGTGAGCCCCTTCACCACGAACGTCCCCGCCACCTGGAACGGGTCGAGCTCGGGGTCGAGCTGCGCGACGACGAGCTGCATCTGGGCCAGAGCCTTCCCGGTCAATGCGAGTGAGGCCGGGAGGGGCACGTTGTGCTTCACGGAGATCTCGGTGATCTCCTGCAGGATCGGACCGAGCTGGATCTCGCGCAGGGACGTGTCCCGGCTGCGGTCGACCATCCGGCCGAGGTCGGCCTCGAAGCGGGTCACGTCGAGGTCCGGGCGCTGGTCCTCGCCGGTGAGCATGAGCACCACGTCGGACAGGAACGAGACGTCGTGCTGCCAGAACGCCATCAGCACGAGCAGGAGGTACTCGCGGATCTCGGGCCCGACCTCCCCGACCATCCCGGTGTCGAGGAACCAGATCTTCCCGTCGTGCCACAGGAGGTTCCCGGGGTGCGGGTCGGCGTGGAAGAACCCGTCGGTCAGGATCTGCCGGTAGTAGGACTCGAGGAGCTGCCTGGCGGCGTCTCGGCGCTCGGGCGTGTCCTCCGAGTCGGTGATCTTCACGCCAGGGATCGCCTGGAGGACGAGCAGCCGGTCGGTCGAGAAGTCCGTGTGCACCCCGGGGACGTCGAGCCGCGGGTAGGGCTCGAGGACCTTGCGCAGGCGCTCACCGTTCGCCGCCTCCTGACGGAAGTCGAGCTCCTGCTGGAGCGACGTCGAAAGGTGCTCGACGATCGCCTCGAGGTCGACGAGCTGCTTGAACGCCGCCTTCCCCCGCGTCTTCTCCGCGAACATCTGGAGCAGCCCGAGGTCCTGCATGATGTCCTGCCGGGCCGTCGGCCGCTGAACCTTGACGACGACCTCCTCGCCGTCCGCCAGCGTCGCCCAGTGCACCTGCGCGATCGTCCCGGCGGCGAGCGGCTCCGGATGGATCGACTCGAAGACGTCCTCCCATGGAACCCCCAGCTCCTCCTCCATCACCGAGACGACCTGCTCCTCGGTCAGCGGCGGGACCTGACTCTGGAGGGTCGAGAGCTCGTCGATGAACTCGGGGGGGAGGAGATCCGGACGCGTCGACAGGATCTGGCCCAGCTTCCCGAACGTGGGCCCGAGCTCTTCGAACGCCGTCCGCAGGCGTCTCGCTCGCTCACGCAGGTCGTCGCCGGGCCCGGCGGGCTTCAGCAGGTCTCGCAGGCCGTTGCGCGACATGACGCGCCCGATCCGCGTCGCGCGTCCCAGCAGGCGTCCCTCCACCTCCGGCTCGGACCGGGTGATGACGGGTTCCGGCTTCGGAGCCGAGGGGTCGGACGTATCGACGATGAAGACCGAGCACGGCGCGTTGTGGGAGACGCGGTTCGGCACGTTCCCCAGCAGGAACTTCTTCCGCCCCGCCATGCCCACGTTCCCGACGACGATCGCGTCGACCCCCTCACGACGGGCGGTCTCGACGATCGCGGCCGCCGGGTCGAGGTCCACCACGACGCGCGGCCTCCCCCGCGGGCCGGCGAGCTCCTCGGCGAAGCGCGCGAGCTCCTCGTTCGCATGGGTCACGCGCGCCGCTTCCTGGGCCGCGGTCGCGCCCTCGGAGCCGTCGGCGGGCAGGAGGACCTGCAGCACCACGAGGTCGGCCTCGTACCGCGCGGCCAGGTCGGCGGCATGGCGGACGGCCCGGTCGCCGGAGGCGGAGCGGTCGGTCGCAGCGAGGATCGACTTCAACGGCCCGATGATACGCGCGGACGCTCCGCGAGAGGGTCCCGCGATCCTGCCGCCTGCTCCGTCCTTGACGAACCGACCGGTCGGTATGTACCCTCCCCGCCGTGGATCACCCGACCGCCGTGACCGAGCGTGGGGAGGAGACGCGACGCCGGATCCTCGACGTCGCCGGCCGCTCCTTCGCCGAGTACGGCTACCAGGGCACCTCCTTCAGCCACCTGGTCGCCGCGACCGGCCTGACGAAGGGGGCCTTCTACTTCCACTTCGCCTCCAAGGAGGCGCTCGCGCTCGCCGCATTCGCCCACGCGCAGGAGCGCTGGGTCACGGCCGTCGTGAGGAGGCTCCCCATCGACGCGCCGGCGGCGGATCGGCTGCGGTCGCTGCTCCGCGCGGCCGTCCGCTTCTACAAGGAGGATCCGGCCGGTCGTTGCGTCTTCCGACTCTGCCTGGAGTTGGGTGAGGACCCCCGTCTCCGCCCGACGCTCGCGCCGCATCTCGCCCTGTGGGAGGACCTGGTGGAGAGCCTGGTCCGTCTCGCTCAGGAGCAGGGCGACTACCGGGCGGATCTCGACCCGCGTGTCGTCGCGCGCGTCGCGGTGGCCGCCTTCGTGGGGGTCACCGACGTGGCACGAGCGATGACCGGGGGCCAGGACCTGGCGCGGCGCGCCGAGGAGTTCCTGCACGTGTTCGAGTCCGGCCTGCGGCGCACGGGGAGGGAGCGCGCGTGAAGGGGCGGCCGGCCACCTTCTACCGCCTCGGGGCGTTCGCCCACCGCCGCCGCTGGTGGGTCCTGACGGCATGGGTGCTGCTGTTCGTCGCGGCGCTCCCGCCGCTCGGCAAGCTCACCGAGCGTCTGTCGCAGGGTGGTTTCGAGGTGCCGGGCTCCGGCTCGGCGCGGGCGCTGGAGCTCGCGGAGGAGTTCCAGGGCCACCACGAGATCGTGACCACCCTCGTGATGTGGTCCGACACGCGGCTGGCGGGGGACCCGGCGTTCCGGGCTCTCTTCGAAGAGGTTCGCGCGGCCCTGGTCGTCGGCCCCGGCGTGGCCGAGGTCTCGGATCCGTACCGGACCCCCGAGCGGTCGATCTCTCCCGACGGCCGGGTCCTCACGGCGGCGGTCGGACTGTCCGACGACCAGGACGCGGCGCTCCGGCACGCGGACGAGCTCAACCGCATCGTCGCCGAGGCGTCCGCCGGCGCTCGCGACGTGCGCGCGCTGCTGACGGGTGACGCCCCCTTCTACGCCGCCTTCACCGAGACGACGACGCACGACCTCGAGCGGGCCGAGCGGATCGCCCTTCCGATCAGCCTCCTGATCCTCATCCTGGCGTTCGGGTCGCTGGTGGCGGCGGGACTGCCGCTCATCCTCGCGCTCCTCGGCCTGGCGGTGACGTTCGGCGTCATCTCCCTCGTCGCCGCCACCACGACCGTCAGCATCTTCACCCAGAACGTGGCCTCGATGATCGGGATCGGGGTCGGGATCGACTACTCCCTCTTCCTGCTCACACGTTTCCGCGAGGAGCTGAAGGCGGGGCGTCCGACCGGAGACGCCGTTGCCGCGGCGACCGCCACGAGCGGGAAGGCCGTATTCGTCTCGGCGATGACGGTCGTCGTGTCCCTCTCGGGCATCCTCCTCGTCGACATCGCCGCGATGCGGTCGATGGGGCTCGGCGCGATGATCGCCGTCGCCGTCGCGGCCGCCGCCGCACTCACGCTCCTGCCGGCGCTCCTGTCGATGCTGGGGCCACGCGTCGACCGCTGGGCGATCCGTCGACGGACGACGGCGCGGCCCGGGCGAGGTGGCTGGTGGCACCGCTGGGCGAGGACCGTGATGCGCCGGCCGTGGAGGGCCCTCGCCGCGACGGCGCTCGTCGTGGGGGTCCTCGCGTGGCCGGCGCTGCACCTCCGACTCGGGTCCTCGGGCCCCGACATCTTCCCGGCCGACTCGGGTCCGCGGGTCGCGGCCGAGGTGACGGCCGCGGCGTTCGGGGAGGGCGTCGTCTCGCCGGTCCAGGTCTTCGTCGAGCTTCCCCGGGACGTCCTCGGGGAGGGGCTGGAGGACATCGGCCGCGTGTCGGCCGCGCTCGCCGCGGACCCCGAGGTCGCGTCCGTGATCTCGGTCGCATCGGTCATCCCGCCGGACCTCCCGCCCGAGCGCGTCGCGGGGTTCCTCGCCTCCCCCGCGGGTGCCGAGGCGACGGCGGGCATGATGTCCCGCGACGGCCGGCTGACGGCCATCTCGGTCATCACGAAGCACGGGCCGCAGCACCCCGAGAACCAGGCGCTGGTCGAACGCCTGCGCGAGGATCTCCCTGGCCTGCTCCCGCCGGGAGCGGAGGTCGCGGTCGGGGGATCGCCCGCGCTCAACCTCGACATCAACCGCGAGATGGAGCGGAGCATCCTGCCGGTCGTCGGCATGGTCCTGACGCTGTCGTTCCTCCTGCTCCTGCTGTTCTTCCGCAGCCTGCTGCTCCCGCTCAAGGCGATCCTGATGAACGGGGCATCGGTGCTCGCGGCCTACGGACTGCTCGTCTTCGTGTTCCAGGACGGTCACTTCCAGGAGCTGCTCGGCTTCGACACGGCCGGGCACATCGAGATGTTCATCCCGCTGTTCCTGTTCAGCATCCTGTTCGGACTCTCGATGGACTACGAGGTGTTCCTCCTCGCGCGGATCCGCGAGGAGTACCTGCGCACCGGCGACAACACCGAGGCCGTCGGCTGGGGGCTCGAGCACACCGGGCGGATCATCACGAGCGCCGCCGCGATCATGGTGACGGTCTTCGGCGCGTTCGCGTTCGCGAGCCTGGTCCCGATCAAGGCGATGGGCTTCGGACTCGCGGTCGCCGTCTTCATCGACGCCACGCTCGTGCGGATCGTGATGGTCCCGGCGACGATGCGGCTCATGGGTCGGTGGAACTGGTGGCTCCCGCGGTGGCTCGACCGGATCCTGCCGAACGTCTCGCTCGAGGGCGAGGTCGCCCCCGTCGCCGGCCAAGCCGCTGCCGAAGATCCGGTTCCGGCGAAGGCCTAGCCGACCGAGCGCGGATCGTCCCGTCGGCCAGCTGCACGATCCGGGTGGGTCTAGGCGGCGGGGTTGAGGGGTGAGCCGCGCGGCGAGGGGATGCCGGGCGCGGCATCGGGGTCCGGCGGGCGGTCCGGCGCGTAGATCAGGTACATGACCGAGTAGCCCGGGTCGCAGTAGACGGCCTGCGCCTTGAACGCGCCCACGGCCGGCGCCTTGCTGAACTGGTGCTCGATCTCGCCGGGCTCGGCGTCGCCCCGGCCGAGGACCCACCCCTGCTTCGGCCACTCCTCGAGGACGAACGTCGTCAGCTCGTCGAGCGTGATCGGGATCACGAGCAGGACGCGCTTGTAGCCGGCGAGGGGCTCGAGGCGCTCCATCGTGTAGCTCCCGTCCGGCAGCGGCAGGTTCTTCGGCAGCCAGCGCGGGTCGCGGACCTCGGGCGGGTAGTCGCACCGCGGGAGGTCCTCGGGGTTGATCTGCTGGATCGGCGACGGCGCCGGGGCCGGTGCGGTTTCCGGCGTCGCTCGCTCGCAGGCGGAGAGGGTGAGCGTGAGGGCGGCGAAGAGTGCGAGGGCTATACTCCGCGGCACGTCCCAGGCCCTTCCAGGAGGAGACCGCGTGCCCCTCGTCATCCAGGTGGTGGTCACCGGCGTGGCCGCGGGAGCGGTCTACGGACTGGTCGCCACAGGATACGCGCTGGTCTACCGCCTCACCGGCGTGGTGCACCTCGCGTTCGGCGAGCTCCTCGGCCTCGCGGGATTCGCGATGCTCCTCGCGGCTGCGGGAAGCGACCCGCTGGTCGCCGGTGGCATCTCGCCGGGGCGCTACGCGATCGGGCTGGGCGCGGGGCTGGCGGTGGCGGTGCTTTCGTCGCTCGTGCTCTACGCGATCGTCCGGCCGTTCCTCCGCCCCGGACGCGAGCTCGGGTGGATCGGCGCCGTCGCGGCGGTCGCGTTCGCCGTCCGGGGTGTGCTCGCATCCTCGTTCGCGCGTGAGAGCTACGTCTTCCCGGACCTGCTGCCGCTGCATCGGCTGGGCGACGCGGGCGTCCTCCGCCTCGGCGGCGGTGTGACGCTCCCGATCCGCACGTTCTTCGTGATCGCCGTCGGGTTCGCCCTTGCCGCCGCGATGGCCCGGCTGCTCGACCGGTCGAGGGTGGGCGTCGCGTTCCGCGCGATCGCCGAGGACCCGATGGCGGCGCGCGCCGTCGGTCTGCCCGTGGACGCGCTCCGGTTCGCGGCGTTCGCGCTCGCGGGAGGCGTCGCGATCCTCGCCGTGATCGTCTCGGCTCCCTCGGCGCCGTTCGGAGCGGCGACCGGCGGTGCGATCGGGTTGAAGGGGCTGGTGGCTGCGCTGCTCGCCGGGTTCGGTTCCCCGTGGCGGGCGCTGGGCGCCGGTGCCGCAGTCGGGATCGTGGAGACGGCTGTCTCGGTCTCGCCGCTCCCGCTCATCCCGGGGGAGCTGCGGGATGTCGTCCCGTTGCTGCTCGCGTTGGTCCTCTTGGCCGGGCGCCGCCGTACGGCGTCGCTGGAGGTCTCCTGAGCGCGGCGCGCGGGGCCGCATGGGCCGCCGGGCTCGTCGTGGTGGCCGTCGTCCCGCCAGCGCTCGCGGGTCCGGTCGTGCTCACGGCGACGGCGTCGGCGGCCTACCTCGCGCTCGCCGCCGTCGGGTTGAACCTCTCGGTGGGTCTGGCGGGGATGCCATCGCTCGGTCACGGAGCCTTCGTCGGTCTCGGCGCGTTCGGTGCAGCCTGGGCGCGGACGCGCCTCGGGTTCGACCCGGTCGCGGCCGCGTTGGCCGGCGCGGTGCTTGCGGCTGCGGCCGGCGCGGTCACCGGCGCCGGGCTGGCGAAGCTCCGCCCCGTCATGCTCGCGGTCTCGACCTGGATCCTGGCCTGGCTCGTCGTCACCGTCCTCGCGGCGTTCCCGGGGCTCTCCGGCGGCGCCCGGGGGATCCCCCTCCCCGAGGGCGTGCTCGTGCTCGAGGGGATCGACCGGCTGATCCGCTTCACCCCCGGCGTGCATCACGGCGTCGCCGTCGTCCTCCTCGGCGCGGCGCTCCTCGCGTATCGCCGAACCGATCTCGGCCCTGCGGGCATCCACCTCGCGGCGGCGCGGGGAGCTCCCGCGGCCGCCGATGCGCTGGGGCTTCCGGCCGAACGTCTGCGGGGCGGGACGTTCGTCGCGTCGGCGGCCGTCGCGGGCGTCGCGGGCGGGTTCTCCGTCCAGCTCCACGGCGTCGCCGACGCGTCCGCCTATGGCCCGCTCCTGTCGGTGGAGCTGCTCCTGGCCGTCCTGATCGGCGGCGCCGGGGCGACGCTGGGGCCGGTCGTCGGGACCCTCGCGCTCGTCACGCTTCCGTCCGCCGCCCGGCTCGTCGCGGGGCTCCTCGGCGCGGACGCATCGGGGTTCGAGGCGGTCATCACCGCGGTCCTGCTCCTCGGGATCCTCGCCGCGGGTGGCCGGGGGCTGCTCCCGCCCCGGCGGGGCTCGGCCGCCCGGGTGGAGCCGGCGGACCCCCCGCCGCCACCCACCGCGACGCTGGAAGCGCATGACCTCGCACGGTCGTTCGGCGGGGTCCGGGCCCTCGAGGGGGTCTCACTCCGCGTCGCGACGGGCGAGGTGCACGCCGTGATCGGGCCCAACGGATCGGGCAAGACGACGCTCCTGCGGATCCTGGCGGGGGCGGACCGTCCCGATGCGGGGGAGGTCCGGCTCGATGGACGGGGTCTCTCTCAGGCAGGGGTTGTCCCGCGCCTGCGGGCGGGCGTGGCGCGCACCCTGCAGCGGACCATGCCCTTCGGCGCGCTCCGCACCGAGGAGCACGTCGCGGCGGGTGCCGCGATCCATCGCCGGACGGGGCCGTTGCGCTGGCTGCTGGCGACCCCCGCCGCGCGCCGCGAGGACCGCGCCGTCGGGGCACACGCGCGCGGCGTTCTCCGCTCGCTCGGGCTCGAGTGGCTGGAGGGGCGGGGGGTCCGCTCCCTCGACGGCGCCGAGCGACGACTGATGAGCCTCGCGACCGCCGTCGGCGCCGCGCCGTCGATCCTCCTCGTGGACGAGCCGTCCGCGGGGATGGCGCCGCGCGAAGCTCAGGTGGTGGCCGAGATGCTCCGCCGCCTCCGGGATCGCGGGCTCGGGCTGCTGGTCGTGGAGCACAACGTCTCGCTCGTCCACGAGGTCGCCGACCGCGTCACGGTGCTCGAGGCGGGCCGGGTCATCGCGACCGGCACGCCGGCCGAGGTGGTGCGTGACCCGCGCGTCCAGGAGGCCTACCTGGGACGCACCGGCTAGACTCGCGCGCACGGTGCGCCTCCTCCCCGTCGCGCTCGCGCTGTCGCTCGCCTCCTGCGGTGGTGGCGCTCCGGCCGGTCTTCCGACCGAGCTGACGGTCGTCGTCAACGCGCCCTTCTCCGCCGCGCCCTGGGTGGCGGACGCGATCGAGCGCGGGACGCGCCTGGCGGCCGAGGAGATCAATGCGGACGGTGGGATCGAGACCGCGGGGGAGCGGTACACCCTCGCGGTGCGCACGATGGACACCGGCCTCTCGCCGCAGCGAGCCGTGGAGAACGTCCGCACGGCGGTTGCCGACGGGGTCCTGGCGATCGTCGACGAGGGAACGGGCGTCGACGCTTCGTGGGAGGTCGCCCGCGACGCGGACCTGCCGATCGGCATCGTCTTCCAGGGAGGGATGGGCCTCGTCGATCACGAGGCACGTCCGAACGTCTTCCGGATCGCCCCCACGGACCGGGGGATCGCCTTCCGCTACGCGGAGTACCTCGTCCCGAAGGGGCTGCGGATCGCGTTCCTCCACGACGACACCGGGTACGGCCAGGAGGGGGCGGCGGCGCTCCGGCGGGCGTTCGAGTGCTGCCCCGAGGCGGTCGAGGAGGACCTCACGATCCCGGCCGACGGCGACCCCGCGCCGCATGTGCTCGAGGC
>DATLGG010000158.1:0-6185 GCA_035540615.1 Actinomycetota bacterium
CGAGCTTGTGAACACGGCGTACCTGCCGTCGTCGCTGATCCCGGAGGGCCCCGCGTCCGACCGGCCACCCGATCCAACCTCGGAGACCGAGACGCGAGCGAGGAACGAACGGCCGCGGTCCTGGTCGCGGTCTTGGACGTACATCGACCAGCCGCCGGGCTCCGCGGGAACGAAGTGCGAGGAGCTGTGGAACCCGACGTAGCGGCCGTCGGAGCTGATCGTCGGGTGCCCGATGTCTCCGTCGGACTGGCGACCGTCGCCGGCCACCGAGGCCTTGCGGATCGTTCCGGAGGAGAGGTGCACCTCGAACACGTCGGGCCCGCCGTTCGTGTCCCCGTCGACCAAGGTCTCGGCGTCGCTCACGAACGCGAGGTGCTGCCCATCCCCGCTCAGGGCGGGCTGCCGGGAGGCTGCCGTGAGCTGGTCGCCGTCGGCCTCGGTCGAGGCGCGTGCGGTCTGTCCGGTCTCGCGGTCGTGGAGGAAGACATCGGAGACGTCGTTCGCGTCGCCTGCGACGAGGTCGGTCGCGACGCTGGCGAACGCGACCATCCGCCCGTCCCAGCTGATCGACGGGTCGAAGGATGACCCGTCGCCCTGCCCGCCGGTCGATGAGATCGAGACCCGCTCGGTCCTTCCGCTCTGCCGGTCGTGGACGAAGACGTCGGCCACCCCGTTCGTGTCCCCGGGGACCAGGTCGGATGCCTCGCTGGAGAACGCGACGAAGCGTCCGTCGGCGGAGAGGTGAGGGGCGGTGGACGCCGCGTTGCCTGTCCGGCGCGACGGCGTCGACGAAATCAGCTCGGTCCGCCCCGCCGAGAGATCCCGCACGAACACGTCGCGGGTTCCGTTCCCGTCGCCGCTGGCGAGGTTCGTCGCGTCGCTCACGAACGCCACCACACGCCCGTCAGCACTGATCGCGACCTCAGAGGCCGACCCATCCTGCTGCTCCCCGGAACTGCTCAGCGACACCAGTCGCGTCGTCGTGGGCCGGCTCCACGCCTGCGCTGAAGGCGCCGCGGTGATGAGCAACGTCAGCGACGTCGCGATGGCCGCCGCGCGAGGAGTAGGCGAGGAAAGCAGGCCAGCGAAGACGCCGTCCGCGCGAACACCCCCCATTGATCGAAGTCTCCTCAACGAAGCTCCACGGCTGCTTCCCCTGCTGAGCGGTCGCCCGTCCTATTCGGTGCCAGCGGTGAGGTTCCCTACGTGATCCAGCGGCGGATAGGCCGCCAGTCAAGATCCGAGTCCGTGTCGGTGGGTGGGGCTAGGGTTCTGGGCGCTCCCCCACGAGCCGAGGAGGCGGGCATGCGCGTGTGGGGTGCGGTCGGGGATCTCTTGGTCGAGGTGGTGGCCCGGCGGTCGGAGGACGGGTTCCGGGTCCAGAGGTCGCGGGAGGCGAGGGACCGACTGCGGTCGGCGCCCGTCTGCTCCGGACTGGTCCGGGAGGGACCGGCGGTGGACCTGCGCCTGGTCCCGCCGGTGGGCTCGCCTCTGCTGGACCTCCCGCTGGCCCTGGCCGCGCTCGGGGCGGCGGGTCGGCTCGAGGAGGCGGGCTGGGTGTTCGCCCACGGGAGGCTCGGGCCCGACGGGACCGTCTACGACGGGCGTGAGGCCGCGGGGACGCTGAAGGACGCCGTCGAGGCCTGCTCCGGAGACCCCTTGTCCCCCTCTCTCAGAGCAGGCACGATTGGCTCTTGATGGACGTCCTCAGCAAGCACGATCTCAAGGCCTTCGAGGAGCGCATGGAGCTCCGGTTCGACAGCCTGCGCGACTCGTTGCTGGCGCAGATCTATTGCGGTCAGCGCGACCTGGTGCTCACCCTCGTTACCGTGATCGGGATCGTCAACGGGATCACGCTGGCGGCGCTGAAGCTCCCCTAGCTACGAAAGCCGGCGCAGGATGAGGGCGTCGCCCTGGCCGCCGCCGCCGCAGAGGGCGGCGCCGCCGAGCTCGACGTCGCGGTGGTGGAGGTCGTGCATCGTGGTCAGGACCAGGCGGGCGCCGCTCATGCCGATGGGGTGGCCGAGGGCGACCGCGCCGCCGTTGGGGTTCACGATCTCTTCGTCGACGCCGAGCATCCGCGTGGCGTTGATCGCCACCGCGGCGAACGCCTCGTTGAACTCGACGACCCCGAGGTCCTGGGCGCCGATGCCGGCCTTCTTCATCGCGCCCTCCATCGCGGTCGCCGGGACCGTGTGCAGGTACGGGTAGCGGTCGGCGCTCATGCCGTGCGCGACGATCTCGGCCAGCGGCTCGAGGCCGAGCGCCTGGGCGCGCTCCTTCGACATGACGACCAAGGCCGCTCCCCCGTCCGAGATCTGCGACGCGTTCCCCGCCGTGATGGACCCACCTTCGCGGAAGGCCGGGCGGAGCTTCGCCAGCCCCTCGACCGTCGTGTCGGGGCGGATCCCCTCATCCTGCTCGACGACGACCGGGTCACCCTTGCGCTGCGGCACCTCGACGGGGACGACCTCCTTCGCGAGGCGGCCGCTCTCCCAGCCGCTCGCCGCCCGCTCGTGGCTCCGGACCGACCAGGCGTCCTGCTCCTCGCGGGTGATCCGGAACTCGTCGTTCAGCTCGTCGGAGGTCTCCCCCATGTGCTTGTCGGTGAAGGTCGACCACAGGCCGTCGTAGATCATCGTGTCGACGAGCTGCGCGTCGCCCATGCGCGCGCCCCACCGGGCCTGGCGGAGCACGTACGGGGCCTGGCTCATCGACTCCATCCCGCCGGCGACCGCGACCTCGATCTCGCCGGCGCGGATCATCTGATCGGCGAGCGCAACCGCGTTCAGGCCCGACAGGCACACCTTGTTGATCGTTATGGCCGGGACCTCCTTCGGGATCCCCGCCTCGATCGCCGCCTGGCGCGCGGTGATCTGGCCGGTCCCGGCCTGCAGCACCTGCCCCATGATCACGTAGTCGACCTGGTCGCCCTGGATCCCGGCGCGGGCGAGCGCCTCGCGGATCGCGATCGCGCCGAGCTTCGCCCCGGCGAGGTCGCGCAGCGCGCCGCCGAACTTGCCGATCGGCGTGCGGACGCCGGACACGATGACGGATGTGGTCACGGGAAGGCTCCTTTATCCTCGGTCTCCCCCATGATACGGCCGCCGTCCCGACCCGTCCGAGGAGGAACCGTGATCGAGCTCGACCGCCTGAACGAGATGGCCGCCCCCACGCTCACCGGCTACGTGGGGACGGAGTTCACCCACGCCGAACCCGGGCTGATCCGCGGACGCCTCGAGGTGAAGCCCGAGCTCCTGGCCGCGAACGGCTATCTCCACGCGGGGACCGTCGTCGCGCTCGCCGACTCGTGCTGCGGCTTCGGCACGGTCGTCACGCTGGCCGAGACCGACGCCGACCCGCGTGCGTGGACGACCGTCGAGCTGAAGTCGAACTTCCTCGGCACGGCCCTGGAGGGCACGATCGAGTGCGAGGCGCGGATGGCCCACGGCGGGCGCAGCACGCAGGTCTGGGACGCGACGGTCACGTCGGCCGCGACCGGGAAGACGATCGCCTTGTTCCGCTGCACGCAGCTCATCCTGCGCCGCTGACCCGGATATCCTCGGCGACGTGATCACGGACGAGCCGGTCCGCGGGAGCTACGCCTACCTCGAGCATCCCTCGCTCCTCTCGCTCTCCGGCCTCGAGCAGCTCCGGCTCTTCCTCGACGGGTACTTCGACCTGGCGCCGATCTCGCGGCTGACCGGCCTGATCGGGGAGCACGCGGCCGAGGGTGAGGCGACCTTCTCGATGCCCGCGAGCCCGTGGTGGCGCTCCGGTGGCGGCGTCTTCCTCGCCGGCGTCTTCCCCTACGTCGCCGACGCCGCGCTCGGCCTCGCCGTCTACAACACGCTCCCGCCGGCGACCGGGCTCGCCACCTCGGAGCTGTCGATGAACTTCCTGCGCCCGGCGACCGTCGCAAGCGGCCGGCTGGTGGCCGAAGGGAAGCTGATCCAGATGGGGCGCTCGCAGGGGCTCTCGGAGTGCCGGGTGACGGACGCGGAGGGACGCCTGCTCGCGCACGGAACCTCGCGTCTGATCAAGCAGCCGCTCGGGTTCGAGCCGATGCCGGTCACCGACGACTTCCCGAAGCGCACACCCCCGGACCCGTCAGACCCCGACCCCCACGAGCGCCCGTCGGAGGGTGAGGTCGTGCCGCTGGCCGAGCTGAACGAGCGGAAGTGGCTCGACATCTACCGGGAGTGGCGCGACGGGACGCGGCCGTACGCACCCGTCTGCCACCTCACCGGCATGCAGATCGCCGACGTCGAGGAGGGCACCGCGGTCTGGACGATGCCGGCAAGCCGCTGGTACTCGAGCTCCGTCGGCGCCTTCTACGGCGGCGCGCTGGCGATGCTCGCCGACGCGGCCATGGCGGGCGCCGTCGGATCGATCGTGCCGGCGCGGTCGTCGTTCGGCACGCTCGACCTCAAGGTCAACTTCCTGCGCCCGGTCCGGGTCGACGACCGACCCCTCACGGCCCGCGCGACGGTCGTCCACCGCGGCAAGACGATCGCCGTCGCCACGTGCGAGGTGACCGACGCCGACGGCCGGCGCGTCGCGATCGGCAGCACGAGCGCGATGCTGCTCCCGGGACGCCAGTGGTCGGAGGCGGGCGAGGCCGTCCCGATCGACGAGGCGATCTGAGGCCTAGTTCCTCCTCGCCAGCGCCGCGCGGATCTCGGCGACGATCTCCTCGCCGATCAGCTCGTCGCGCTCGAGGAGGGCGTCCCGCAGGGCCTCGACGACGTCACGGTTCTGCTCGAGGACCTGGATCGCGCGCGCCTTCTGGTCGTCGAGGAGGTCCTCGACCTTCCGCTTGCCGTCGCCGTCGCCCAGCACGCGCCCGACGAGGTTCCGCGTGGAGATCGGTCCCTCATTCACGGCCTCGTAGGAGACGAGCGACCCCGCCATCCCGAGCGCGCCCACCATGAGGGCCGCGGTCTGGGTCGCACCGGCGAGGTCCGAAGCCGGTCCGGTGCCCGGCTCACCGAAGAACAGCTCCTCGGCCGCCATGCCGCCCAGAGCGACCGCGATCGAGGCCTCGAGCTCGGTCCGCGACTTCGTCCAGCGCTCCTCCGTGTCGCCGTGCGCGAGGAGGCCGAGTGACTGCCGGCGCTTGATGATCGAGAGGACCTCGAGTCGCCGCGTCGGGGCGAGGAAGTGCGCGACCGTCGCGTGCCCCGCTTCGTGCGTGGCCACCGCGTTGCGCTCCGCAACGGTGTAGGCGACGGGCTGGCGCAGGCCGATCTCCTCCGAGAGCTTCGCCTCGTACACGTCGGACGGTCGCATCTTGTCGCGGTTGTTCCGCAGGGCGACGAGGAGCGCCTCGTCGAAGAGGTGCTCGATCATCACCGGCGTGTACCCGAAGGTGTCGTGCGCGAGTCGCTCGCGCACGTCCTCGTCGTCGAGCCCTTCATCGTGCGCCTTGCGGTCGAGGAAGTAGTCGATCAGGTCGCGCCGGCCCTGCTTCGTCGGGACGTCGAAGTAGAGGCGACGGTCGAAGCGCCCCGGCCGCAGGAGCGCCGCGTCGAGGGCGTCACCGCGGTTCGTCGCCGCGATCAGCAGGATGTTGTGGTAGTCCGGCTGCCGCGTCCGGATCCGCTTGCCGGCCGGCAGGTAGCCGTTCACCCACTCGACGAAGCGATCGCGGACCTTGTGGCGCCAGACCGGCTGGTCGAACGACTGCATCTGGATCAGAAGCTCGTTGACCATGCCGCCGGTCCCGGAGGAGACCATGCTGCTCACCGAACGACCGAGGCCGGCGGGAGCGGGCGAAGCGGCGGAGGTTCCGCGGTCCACGCCGATCGCGTCGATCTCCTCGATGAAGCCGATCGCCCCCCCCTCACGACGAGCGGCCTTCCGCAGCGCCTTGAAGAACGAGCGGATCCGGGCGTTCGTCATCCCGAACCACATGGACTGGAAGGCGGGAGCGGAGACGAACAGGAACGGCACGCCCGCCTGCTTCGCCATCGCCTTCGCTAGGTATGTCTTGCCGGTCCCCGGTGGGCCCTCGAACAGGACGCCGCGACGAGGGTTGCCGCCGAGCTTGTTGCGGAAGGTCGTGTAGCCGAGGAAGACGTTGAGGGTGCGCACGATCTCGTCGACGGGACCGTCGAGGCCCTTCACCTCGTCGAGCCCGGCTTCGATGTGCTCGGGCCGGACGAGCATGTGCGGTGAGCGGC
>DATLGG010000159.1:0-3001 GCA_035540615.1 Actinomycetota bacterium
CGTGGAGCTGGACCCAGACCTCCTCGTCCGGACCCGCTCCCTGCTTGTGCGCGGGCCCCGGACGGTCGCGCGTTTCGATCGCGTATCCGATCGACGGTCGTGCGGCGCTCCCGGTCAGGTGCTCGAGGCGGCGGACGACGACGTGCTCCATCTAGCCGGCGTCGGGCCCGACCATCCGGTCGGGACGCACCCACTCGTCGTACTGCTCCTCGGTGACGTACCCGAGCTCGAGCGCCGTCTCCCGCAGGGTGCGACGGTCGTGGTGGGCTTTCTTCGCGATCTCGGCGGCCTTGTCGTAGCCGATGTGCGGCGACAACGCGGTCACGAGCATGAGCGAGCGATCGACGAGTTCGGCGATGCGCTCCTGGTTCGGGCGGATCCCCTCGACGCAGAACTCGCGGAACGTCCGGCAGACGTCGCTGAGGATCGCGACCGAGTGGAGGAAGTTGCGGACGATCACCGGCTTGAAGACGTTCAGCTCGAAGTTGCCCTGCGAGCCGGCGACGGTGATCGCGACGTCGTTGCCGAAGACCTGGGTGCAGACCATCGTCATCGCCTCGGACTGCGTCGGATTCACCTTCCCCGGCATGATCGAGGAGCCGGGCTCGTTCTCGGGCAGCTCGAGCTCGCCGAGACCCGACCGTGGCCCGGACCCGAGCCAGCGGATGTCGTTCGCGATCTTCATGAGGGAGGTGGCGAGCGTGCGCATCGCGCCATGGGCGGCGACCATCGCGTCGTGCGCGGCGAGCGCGGCGAAGAAGTTGCCCGCCGCCCGGAAGGGGAGTCCCGTCTGCTGGGCGATCCTCGCGGCGACCTTCTCGCCGAAGCCGGCGGGAGCGTTCAGGCCCGTGCCGACCGCCGTGCCGCCGATCGCGAGTTCGTACAGCCCGTCGAGCGAGGCCTCGAGCCGGGCGAGGTCCGCGTCGAGCTGGGCGACGTAGCCCGAGAACTCCTGCCCGAGGGTCACCGGCACGGCATCCTGGAGGTGCGTCCGCCCGATCTTGACGAGGTCGGTCCACTCGCGCGCCCGCGCGTCGAGCGCCTCACGGAGAGCACGGACGCTCGGGATCAGACGCTCCACCATCGCCCGCGCGGCAGCCACGTGCATCGCGGTCGGGAACGTGTCGTTCGACGACTGCGACATGTTGACGTGGTCGTTCGGGTGGATCGGATCCTTCGATCCGAGGACCCCGCCGGTGAGCTCGATCGCGCGGTTCGCGATCACCTCGTTGGCGTTCATGTTCGACTGCGTCCCCGAGCCCGTCTGCCACACGTACAGCGGGAAGTGCTCGTCGAGCTTGCCGTCGATGACCTCCTGGGCCGCGGCGACGATCGGCTCGGCCTTCTCTCGCGGGAGGCGTCCGAGGTCCGCGTTCACCTCGGCGCAGGCCTTCTTGAGGATGCCGAAGGCGCGGACGACCTCGACGGGCATCCGGTCGTCCCCGATCGAGAAGTGGTGGAGGGATCGTTGGGTCTGGGCCCCCCAGTAGCGGTCGGCCGGGACCTCGATCGGCCCCATCGCGTCGGTCTCGACCCGCGCCTCGTCGCTCACGTCCCTAGCGTATCCGCTGCGACGGCCGAAGCTTGACCGCGCGTTTGCGCCGCCTTGACCGGTCCTTAACCGGCCCCCTGCCACGATCGTCGCGTCCGCTACGGAAGGAGGCAGGGATGATCGGAAAGACCTGGATGGCGACCGCGAGCGTCGTGCTGCTGACGGCGTGCGGGGGCGGAGGAGCCGGCGGAGGCGGCGACGCCGCGTCGCCCGCCGGCGGAGGAGGCGACGCGGCCGCGTCCACCGGGACCGTTCGGATGGTGGACAACGCGTACGAGCCCGCGTCGATGACGCTCGACGCGGGGCAGCAGGTGGAGCTCGTGAACGATGGAGTGGCGCCGCACACCTTCACGATCGAGGGCGAGGGCGTCGACCACGACGTTCCCGCGGGCGAGAGCGCGACGGAGACGATCGAGCTCGAGCCCGGCACCTACACCGTGTTCTGCAAGTACCACCGCGAGCAGGGCATGGAAGGGACCCTGACGATCCGATGAGGGCGCTGGCGCTGGCGATGCTGCTGCCGGGCCTCGCCGCCTGCACGGCCTCCGGGCCGGCGACCACTCCGGTCGCCGGCCCGACGGGCCGTCCCACCCCGGGCCCGACCGCCTCCGCGACCGCGGCGCCGGCCGAGGGGTCGGACGCCACGGAGGCCGGCGGCGGGAAGGTGGACCCCCGCGACGGAGGCTTCGAGGTCGGGTTGGGGGAGTGGGCGGTGACGCTCGAGGCCGAGGAGATCCGCCCCGGCCCGGTCACGTTCGTCGTCCGGAACGGCGGTGAGCTGATCCACGGGTTCGAGATGGAGATCGAGGGGGTCGAGGGGGACAGCTCCGGCCCCGGCAGCGGGAGCGCGTTCAAGCACGAGACCGAGACCTTCGGCCCCGGCGAGAGTGTGCGCTTCGACCTCGACCTCGCACCCGGTCTCTACAAGGTCGAGTGCCTGGTCGACGGGCACGACGACATGGGGATGGAGGCGATGCTCCGGGTCCGGCGCGGGGCGCCCCTCGTCGCGGCCCCCTCGGCGCAGGCGGGGACCGTCTCGATCGCGGGCTTCCGGTTCGCTCCGGCGCGGATCGAGGTCCAGCCGGGGGAAGAGATCACCTGGACGAACGACGACGCGGCCGACCACACCGTCACCGCGGAGGACGGTTCGTTCGGCTCGGATCCGTTCGGGCGGGGCGGCACCTTCCGTTGGACCTTCGACGAGCCCGGTCGCTACGCCTACCTCTGCGCGATCCATCCCGCGATGCGCGGGGAGGTCGTGGTCGGGTGAGCCGTCGCGCGGCCGCGCGGGCGAGGGAGGCTCCGTAGGATGGCCCTCGTGCCGACGCGCGTCCTCGTCGTCGAAGACGACCGCTCGATCGCCGAGCCCCTCGTGGATGCCCTCGTCCGCGAGGGGTTCGAGGCGGAGGCGGCGGGGACGCTCGCGGACGCGCGCGCGTCGTTCGGCGT
>DATLGG010000160.1:0-4099 GCA_035540615.1 Actinomycetota bacterium
CCACAGAGGTCAAGGACAACGAATTTCGCGTCGCGGTCACGCCGGCCGGCGTGACCGCGACGCGAAATTCGTTGTCCTTGACCTCTGTGGGGATCCCGACGATCAACGCGCCCCCTTCCGGACGGCCGGCCTAGGATACCGCTCCGCGACGGCGGCTAGGAGCCCGCGGGCGCAGACGCGGCCTCGCGCCTGCGGACGACCGCGGCCCCGATGAAATCCCGGAACAACGGGTGCGGCCGCGTCGGCCGCGACTTCAGCTCCGGGTGGAACTGGCCCGCGACGAAGTATGGGTGATCCGGGAGCTCGATGATCTCGACGAGGCGCTCGTCCGGCGACAGCCCCGAGAAGACCATCCCGTGGGCCCGCAGGACTTCGTGGTACGCCGGGTTCACCTCGTAGCGGTGACGGTGCCGCTCGTAGACCACGCGCTCCCCGTAGGCCTGCTCAGCCAGGGTTCCCTCCCCGACGTGACACGGCTGGGCGCCGAGGCGCATCGTCGCGCCGAGGTCCGTGATGTCGCGCTGCTCGGGCAGGAGATCGATCACGGGGTTGGGGGTGGTCGGCTCGAACTCGCTCGAGTTCGCATCCGAGATCCCGCACACGTTCCGCGCGAACTCGATCACCGCGCACTGCAGCCCCAGGCAGATCCCGAGGAAGGGGACCTTCCGCTCGCGCGCGAAGCGGATCGCGTCGACCTTCCCCTCGACGCCGCGCACCCCGAACCCCCCCGGGACGAGGATCGCGTCGGCATCGCCCAGAACCTCAGCCACGTTGCCTGCCGCCAGCTCGTCCGAGGCGATCCAGCGCAGCCGGACGTCCGCACCGTGGTGGAAGCCGCCGTGCCGCAGGGCCTCCGTCACCGACAGGTAAGCGTCGGGAAGGTCGACGTACTTGCCGACCACCGCGACCGTCAGTGGCGCGCTCGCGGTCTGCACGCGCTCCACGAGGCCCGACCACTCGGTGAGGTCCGGCGTCGCGGACGGGAGCTGGAGGAGCTCGACCAGGTAGGTGTCCAGACCCTCGGCATGCAGGACGAGCGGGACCTCGTAGATGGAGTCCGCATCGACGGCCGAGACCACGCCCTGCATCGGGACGTCGCAGAGCAGGGAGATCTTCTCCTTCAGGCCGCGCCCGATCGGCCGGTCGGAGCGGCACACGATCACGTCCGGCTGCAGGCCGAGGGATCGGAGCTCCTTGACCGAGTGCTGCGTCGGCTTCGTCTTCAGCTCACCGGTCGGGCCGATGTGCGGGAGCAGCGAGAGGTGAACGAACGCACAGTTCTGCCGCCCGACCTCGTTCCGGAGCTGCCGGACCGCCTCGAGGAAGGGCAGCGACTCGATGTCGCCGACGGTGCCGCCGATCTCCACGAGGGCGATGTCGGCGCCGGACCCGCTCGCGTGGCTGCGGATCCGGTCCTTGATCTCGTTGGTGATGTGCGGGATCACCTGGACCGTCTTGCCGAGGAACTCGCCGCGCCGCTCCTTCGCGATCACGGTCGAATAGACCGCGCCGGTCGTGACGTTCGAGCCGCGGTGGAGGCTCTGGTCGGTGAAACGCTCGTAGTGCCCGAGGTCGAGGTCGGTCTCGGCCCCGTCGTCGAGCACGAAGACCTCGCCGTGCTCGAACGGATTCATCGTCCCGGGATCGACGTTGATGTACGGGTCGAGCTTCTGCATCGAGATGCGGAAGCCGCGCGATCGGAGGAGCCGTCCGAGGGAGGCGGAGGTGATGCCTTTCCCGAGGCTCGAGGAGACGCCTCCCGTGACGAAGATGTACTTCGGCTGTTTCACCTCGGGACTCGATGCTAGCAGAGGTTCCCCCCACCGAGAAGCACCACGCCCGATATCTCCCGAAGAACCTTCAACGTGGGAGGCGACCGAGCCGGTCGAACCAGCGCAGGGGCGGGACGCGCTCGATGACGCGAGTGATCGTCACGGTCTCCGCAACGACCTGGAGGGCGAGCAGGAGGACGGCGGCGACGGCGAGCCCCAGGAGGTCCAGCGTCGAGACCAGGCCGAGCCCGACCGCGAAGCCGAGCGGGTTCGACCCGGCGTCCCCGAGCATCGTCCGCTCCCGCAGGTCGGGAACGAGCAGGACGAGGCAGCCGCCGATCATCGCCGCTGCGAGGAAGGAGAAGGTCTCGCCCCAGCTCGCCACGAGCATCGGCACGAGCGCGCAGAGCGACCACTTCAGCGCGCGGCCCGGCCGGACGTCGAAGGCGTTCCAGACGTTCGTCGCGGCGGCGAGGACGACGAGGGCGAGCCCGAAGCCGAGCGGATCAGGGCGCGCCGTGGCCGCCACCCACGCCGCCGCGGCGATGGCCACGACGAGCTTCAGGATCCCCGACGTCATCCGCCCGCGGAGCAGGCTCCGGACGTGGCCGGGGAGGCCGCGCGGTCCCCCGACGACGCGGTCGTCGACGAACCCGGCTGCGGCGAGCGCGAGGAGCGACCATCCGGCCGTCACCTCGACCGGGGTCGCCCCGGACCCGCCGGCCACCATCCGCGCCGCCGCCGCGGCCACGACGGCGAACGCGAGGGAGAGCCCCACGCCCGTCGGGACCGAGCGTCCCCGGTGGTTCGGCCGCCGGGGAACCAGCCTGCCTCGCACGAGCAGGACCCATGCGCCCCAGACCAAGCCGGCGCCGCCGATGGCCGCGAGACCGACCCGCGTCACGGTCGGACGCGCGCGAGGGCCGCCCGCACGTGGTCCCTCCCCTGCCGCGCCCGGTGCAGGAACCCACGGAGGTCGCGGCCGGTCGGCGCGTGGGACATCTCGACCGGCACCTCGACGACGCGCATGCCGGCCCGCACGACATCGACCGTCATCCCGAGCTCGACGCCGAACCCAGGCGCCAGCGGCCGCGCCGCTTCCAGCGCACGGGCCGAAACGGCGCGCTGGCCCGACATCGGCTCCTGCGGAGGGAAACCGCACAGACGGCGGATCATCCACCCCGAGAGCCGCTTCACGAGGCGGAAGCCGCCGTGACGCGGATCGCGCGGCAGCTGCGCGATCGTCATGTCGGCCTCGCCCTCCACGACCGGCCCGAGCAACGACGAGGCCGCTGCCGCCGTGTCGCCGAGGTCCTGGTCCAGCAGGAGGACGACGTCGACGGATGGCAGCCGCGCGAGCGCGCCCTCGAGCGCCCCGCCCTTGCCGAGGTTGCGGGGGGCACGGAGGACCCGAGCGCCCGCGGCGGCTGCGCGCTCAGCCGTCTCGTCCGTCGAGCCGTCGTCCACCACGACCACCTCGGAGACGTCTCCGAGGCTCCGCACGGCGCGGACCGTCGCAGCGATCATGCCGCTCCCCTCGTAGGCGGCGATGAGGGCGAGGATCTTCACGGCAGCGGGGGGATCACCGCGTCGGCCCCGTCCTTCACGCCGTAGTGACCGGGCCGGCCGTTCACGACGAGGTCCTGAAGGCCGAGGACGAGCCCAACCTCCCCCGGCACCTGGTCGACGTTGTCCTGCGTGACGAGGAGCCTCGAGACGGCCGCGTCACCGCGCAGGATCCCGACGAACGAGTACTCGGTGTCAGCGGGCTCCGCCGCGCCGACGCTGGCACCCGAGCGAGCCAGCTCCCTGGTCAGCGGGGCGAGGAACCACGCGGGATCGACGGCCGGCTCGTCCTCGCCACCGGCGACCATCAGGAAGATCTGATCGCGGCCGCCGAGCGCCCTCACGGCCGCCGCGCCGAGGCCGGGTCCGCGGTTCAGGAGGAACCCCGAGGCGAGGAACCCCTCGAGGACGTCCGTCGGTCCGCTCCCACTGACGAGGCGAGCTGCCAGCGCTGCGGCAGCGTCGGCCGCCACGGCCTCCGGATCCTCGTGCGGGCTGCCGACGAGCCGCGCCACCTCCGTGACATCGGCTTCCCGCTCCAGCGACAGGCTCGGGTCGACCGACAGCACCGCGGCGACCTCCGCGCCCGCCGCCTGGAGAGCGCGGCGGGCCGCGTCGATCGCGAGGGTGTCCGTCCCTTCCTGGGTCACGATGACGACCTCCCGCGCCGGAAGGCGCCCGTCGACCAGGTACGCCGCCACCTCGCCGCCGAAAGCCGACCACGTCTGACGCTCCGACTGGAGGTCGACGACCTGCTCCCG
>DATLGG010000161.1:0-2034 GCA_035540615.1 Actinomycetota bacterium
GTCCAGCGCGTCCCGGAGGCCATCCCCGACCAGGTTGAACGCCATCGTCGTCAGGAAGAGGAACAGGCCAGGGAACAGCATCATCCACGGGGCCACCTGGTAGATCCCCTGCACCGAGGCGTCCGAGAGCATCCGCCCCCACGATGGGGTGGTCGGCGGCACGCCGATCCCGAGGAAGGAGAGCGCCGCCTCGAACAGGATGTTGTTCGGGATGATCAGCGTCGTGTAGACGATGATCGGCGCGACGACGTTCGGCAGGATCTCGCGCGTCATGATCCGCAGGTCCCCCGCCCCGAGCGACCGGGCCGCCTCGATGAACTCCTTCTCCCGGAGCGACAACACCTGACCCCGGACGATCCGGGCGATGTAGGGCCAGCTGAACAGGCCGATGACGTAGCTGACGAGCAGCATGCCCGGGCGGATCAGCCCGCCGAGGCAGCCCTGCCGGCTCAGGCCGCACGCCGCAACGAGGCCGAGCGCGAGCAGGAGGACGGGCAGCGAGAGCACGATGTCGATCAGCCGCGAGATGACCGTATCCGTCTTCCCCCGGTAGAAGCCGGCCGCGACCCCGAGGGTCACCCCGATGACCAGCGAGATCCCCGTCGCGAGCAGGGCAACGGTCAGCGAGGTGCGGGCGCCGTACACGACGCGCACGAAGAGGTCCTGGCCGGAGCGGTTCGCTCCCATCCAGAAATCGCGGCTCGGCCCGAGCGGCAGCCCCACCTCGTCCGTCGCCTCCCGCAGGAACGTCTCGTTCGGCCCGTGCCCCGTGATGGCAGCGGCGAGCGGCGCGGCGAGGGCCATGATCGCGATGAACCCGAGGAAGATGAGCCCCGCGATCGCGAAGCGGTCTCGGCGGAAGCGCCGCCAGAACAGCTGCCCCGGGCTCCGGCCGACGACCTGCTGCCCGGGCTCCCCGGGCGCGCCCGCGCCCAGCGGGTCGCCGGCGGGCTCGTTGATCACCTGCGCCACTCGGTCCCTTCCTCAGCGACGTGCCGCATCCTAGCCGCGGCGCCCGGCGCGGGCAACGAGCGCCCCGGTCCATGTACGGATCGGGGGCCGGGCCGGATCTTACCTCCGCAGGAGCTCGACCAGGGCGGGAACGATGTCGACCCCGTTCATCGTCCCGAGGGCCCCCGCCGCGGCCGCGCGCTCTCCGAAGACATCCGGAGCGTCCGCCGAAACGCCCGGGCCGGACACCAGGAGCGGCACGGGGTCGTCCGTGTGTGCCTTGCGGGCGCAGGAGGTCGCGTGGTCGGCGGTGACGGCGACCAGGGTCGAGGAGGGGTCGATCCGGGGCAGCAGCTCTCCGAAGAACGCCCCGTCGATCTGCTCGCAGACCGTCCGCTTGTCCTCCGCTCGCCCGTCGTGCGCGGGGACGTCCGGACCCTTGATGTGGATGTAGAGCGCGTCGTGGCCGCCGAGGGCCTCGGCGGCCAGCGCCGCCCACGCCGCGTACCGCTCCTCCGGATCGTCCGGTGTCGGCGCGGGGACCTCAGCCATCCCCAGGACCATCGCGATGCCGCGTTCGACGGGCATCTCCACGAAGCACCCCCACGACGGTCCGAACCGGTCCCTGATCGGCTGGAGGCGCGGGATGTGGTCCCCGGCGTCCCGCGTCAGGATCAGGTTCCCGGGGAGCTTCCCGGCCGCCCTCCGGTTCGCGTTCACCTCGGAGGCCTCGAGGACGCGGCGCGCGCCCTCGACGAACCGGTTCGTCAGCTCGGCGCCCAGCCGCGCGGCCTCGGTCTCCTCGAGGGGCTCGGAGCGGGCAACGCGGTTCGGGAAGGTCTCGAGGGCGACCCCCAGCGGTCCCTGCTTGACGTACGCGGGGTCGGTGTTGCCGACCTCGGCGGACAGCGGCCCCTTCGCGGAGCGGATCACGAGCGCGCCGCGGTGCTCCACCGTCGCCTTCAGCTCGAACGTCGCCTCCGGCAGGGTCAGCTTCTCGTTCACCTCCGCGGCCAGCGCCTGCGACTCCTGGCTCGTGAGATCCCGCCCGACCCGGCGGTCGATGATCTCCTCGCCCTCGAT
>DATLGG010000162.1:0-6831 GCA_035540615.1 Actinomycetota bacterium
CGACGACGATCCTCGCCGAGCAGCACCACGTGACGTTCTCCGAGCGGTTCGCTCCCTTCCCCGTCCGCGTCGCGATGCTGTCGCGCTTCCTGTCGAAGGCGGAGGAGCGTCGGGTGCTGGAGGAGCTGGCGGCCGGCGCCGTGGACGTGATCGTCGGCACGCACCGGCTCCTGTCGAAGGATGTGCGGTTCAAGGACCTCGGGCTGCTGATCGTCGACGAGGAGCAGCGGTTCGGCGTGGCCCACAAGGAGCGGCTGAAGAAGCTGCGGGTGAACGTCGACGTCCTTTCGATGTCGGCGACGCCGATCCCGCGCACGCTCGAGATGGCGCTCGCCGGCATCCGCGAGATGAGCGTCGTCGACACTCCGCCGGAGGACCGGCAGCCGGTCCTCACCTCCGTCGGGCCGTGGGACGAGGCGACCGCGCTCGGGGCGGTGCGCCGCGAGCTGCGGCGAGGCGGACAGGTCTTCTGGGTGCACAACGAGGTCCGCACGATCGACCGCCGTGCCGGATGGCTCCAGACCCGGGTCCCCGAGGCGCGCATCCTCGTGGCGCACGGGCAGATGGATGAGGCGAACCTCGAGAAGGCGATGATCGCCTTCTGGGCCGGGGAGGCCGACGTGCTCGTGTGCTCGACGATCATCGAGTCGGGTCTGGACGTGCCGAGCGCGAACACGCTCATCGTCGACCGGGCCGACCGCATGGGGCTCTCGCAGCTCTACCAGCTCCGGGGGCGGGTGGGCCGCTCGGCGGAGCGAGCGTTCGCCTACCTCTTCTTCCCACCGCAGGCGTCCCTGAGCGAGGAGGCGCACGAGCGGCTGACGGCGATCGGCCGCCTCACCGAGCTCGGTTCGGGGCTCCGCGTCGCGATGCGCGACCTCGAGATCCGCGGAGCCGGCAATCTCCTCGGCGCGGAGCAGTCGGGGCACGTGGCCGCCGTCGGCTTCGACACGTACCTTCGGCTCCTGGGTGAGGAGGTGGCGGAGCTGCGCGGGCAGCCCCAGCCGGAGGAGCGGGAGATCCGCGTGGACCTCCCGGTGCGCGCCTTCATCCCGCCGGAGTGGCTCGGGCAGGAGCGACTGCGGCTCGAGCTGTACCGCCGCGTGTCGTCCTCCCGCTCGGACGAGGAGCTCGACGCGCTGCGCGAAGAGACCCTCGACCGGTTCGGCGCGATGCCGCCGGAAGTCGAGACCCTCTTCCGGCTCGCACGGCTGCGCATCCTCTGCTCCGCCCTCGGGGTCGAGGAGGTCTCGACGTTCCGGGGACAGGTCCGGATCCGGCCGCTGCCCCTCTCGGAGGAGGGGCGCGTCCTGCCCGAGGAGGCGTCGTACCACGCCGCGACGCGGACGCTGAACCTCGATCCGCCGCCCGCCGAGGGCGGTCCGCGTCTCCCCGGCTGGGTTCGGGAGTCCCTCCTCGGGCTCGTCCCGGCGCCCGCCGGGACCCCCAGCGGCTAGAATCCCGACCGTGCGCCCTCCCCGGAAGCTCCTCGGCTGCGTCCTGGCCGTCCTCCTGCTGTCCGGCTGCGCCGCCTTCGATACGGCGGCGGCCGTCGTCGACGGGTCCCGGATCGAGGAGGAGCCGTTCGCCCGGACGCTCGAGTACTTCGCGGCCGACCCGCAGTTCGCCGCGCAGTTCCCCGGCGAGGAGGCGCGGGAGGGCAAGCGGAGCCTCGCGCGACAGCTGCTGACCTTCCTCATCCACCAGGTCGTCATCGAGGAGCACGCGCGGGCCAGGTCGCTCGGCGCCGACGAGGCCGCCGTCGAGCGTCGCCTCCAGGAGCAGATCCAGGCGCTCGGTGGCGAGCAGGCGTTCGACCGGCAGCTGGCCGCGGCGGGCGCCAGCCGGGGCGACGTCGAGGACCTGATCCGCAAGCAGGTGCTCCGCGAGAACGTCGCCCGGCTCGTCGTCACCGAGCAGGTACCGGAGGAACAGCTCCGCCAGCAGTACGAGGAGCGCGCGATCGAGTTCACGCAGGTGCGTGTCTCGCACATCCTCGTCGCGGACGAGGCGCTCGCGCAGGACCTCGCGCAGCGTGTGACCCCCAAGAACTTCGCCGAGCTCGCCCGCGAGCACTCCGAGGATCCGGGCTCGGCCGAGCAGGGGGGCGACCTCGGTATGCGTCCGGCCGGGGAGTTCGTCGAGCCGTTCGCGCGGGCGACCGTCGGGTCCAGCGTCGGCGACATCGTCGGTCCGGTCCGGACCGAGTTCGGGTACCACATCGTCTGGGTCCGCGAGCGCACCGCCCCCGCCTTCGAGGAGGTCCGTGACCAGCTGCTGGCGGAGGTCGGACAGGAGTTCTTCACGAACTGGCTCCTCCAGCGGCTCCGGGACGCGCAGGTCCTGGTCAACCCCCGGTACGGCGTCTTCGACCGCGAGAGCGGCGAGGTGGTCGAGCGGACCGCCACGACGCCGCTTCCCGACGAACAGCCCGACGTCCAGGTCCAGCCGTAGTGGGCGAGGTGCGCGGGACGCCGGATCCGCTCTCGCACGTCCCGAAGGGTCCGGTCCCCTCCTCGAAGGAGGGTGAGCGACTCCTCGACCTCGTCCGCGTCGTCGCGCGCCTCCGCGGTCCTGGCGGATGTCCGTGGGATGCGGCCCAGACGCATCGGAGCCTCCGACGGCACCTCCTCGACGAGGCGTACGAGCTCCTCGATGCGATCGACGACGGCGATCCCGACCGGATCAAGGACGAGCTCGGGGATCTGCTGCTCCAGGCGATCTTCCACGCGCAGATGGCGGCTGAGGCCGCGGCGTTCGACATCGACGACGTCGCCGAGGGCACGGTGGCGAAGCTGATCCACCGGCACCCGCACGTCTTCGCCGACGTCGACGCGGAGACGCCCGAGGAGGTCTACGGCAACTGGGAGCGGATCAAGGCCGAAGAGGCCGGGCGCCGCGAGATCGATGAGGGCGTGCCGGCGGAGCTCCCCTCGCTGGCCGCCGCGCAGAAGGTCCAGCGGCGCGCGGCGGGACGCGGCTTCGACTGGGCCGAGCTCGCGGGCGCCGTCGAGAAGGTGCGCGAGGAGCTGGCGGAGCTCGAGGAGGCCGCCGCCGCACACGGCGAGGAGGATCGCGAAGGTGCGGCGAAGGACGCCCTCGAGCGGGAGGTCGGCGACGTGCTGTTCGCGGTGTCGGCGCTCGCGCGGCGCCTCGGGGTGGATGCCGAGATCGCGCTGCGGGGGACGACCCGGACCTTCGTCCAGCGCTTCTCCACCATGGCGGAGCGAGCGGAGGCCGAGGGGGTCCGCCTCGAGGATCTCTCGGAGGAGGAGCTCGTCGCGAGGTTCCGGGCGGCGCGGTGACCTACCTCGCGGCGCTGGTCGGGATCCTCACGATCTCGTTCTCGGCCGCCCTCGTCGCGATGGCCGATGTCTCGGCGTCGACGGCGGCGTTCTACCGGTGCGCGTACGCGGTCCCGTTCCTGCTCGTCGGCTGGCTGACGATCCGTCGTCGCGACCGAAGGACACGGCGTGAGCGGGTGCTGGCCGTCGTCGCCGGCGTCCTCTTCGCGCTCGACCTCGCCTTCTGGCACCGCGCGATCGAGATGATCGGGACGGGGATGTCCACGCTGCTCGGGAACACGCAGATCCTGTTCGTCGGCGTCCTCGCCTGGATGTTCTTCCGCGAGCGGCCGACGCGTGCGGCGATGGTGCTGATCCCCGTCGTCCTCGGCGGCGTCGCGCTCTCGAGCGGCCTCGGCCGCGGCGACGCGTTCGGGTCGGACCCCGTGCTCGGCGCGGTCTTCGGGCTCCTGACGGGACTCGCCTACGCGGGCTTCCTCCTGATCTTCCGCGCGTCGAACCGCTCCCTCGCACCCTCGGCCGGCCCCCTCCTGGATGCGACGGCCGGGGCAGCCGTCGCCGGACTCGCGTTCGCGCCGTTCGACACGGACTTCTCCTTCGCGATCCCGATGGCCTCGCACCTGTGGCTCCTCGTGCTGGCGGTCGGCGTCCAGGTGGTCGGCTGGCTCCTGATCTCGATCGCGCTCCCTCGGCTCCCGTCGCTCGAGACCTCGGTGCTCTTGCTGCTGCAGCCGCTCGCCGCGCTCCTGTGGGGGATCCTGTTCTTCGGGGAGGATCCGTCGGCGGTCCAGTGGGTCGGCAACGCGCTGATCCTCGCCGGCGTCGCGGTGCTCTCGTGGCGCGGGAGCGTCGAGGAGACCCGGGTTGAGCGGCCCCTCGATGCCCCCGGTCCGATCCACGAGGCATCGACGCCCGAGTAGCCGCGGAAATCCCCGGGCCGCGCACGCTCAGCCCCTAGGATGGTGAGGCCATGCCGCCGATCGAACGCGTCCACGCCCGGGAGATCCTCGACTCGCGGGGGAACCCCACGGTCGAGGCCGAGGTCGTCCTCGCCGAGGGGATCTTCGGGCGGGCGGCCGTCCCTTCCGGCGCCTCCACCGGGGAGCACGAGGCCGTCGAGCGGCGTGACGGCGACGCGAAGCGTTTCGGCGGCAAAGGTGTGCTCGACGCCGTCCGTGCGGTCGACGAGACGATCGCGCCGGCGCTGCTGGGGATCGACGTGCTCGACCAGCGGCAGGTCGACCTTCTCATGCTCGACCTCGATGGAACGCCGGACAAGTCGAGCCTCGGCGCGAACGCGATCCTCGCGGTTTCGCTCGCGACGGCGAAGGCGGCCGCCGCCTGGCAGGGGCTTCCGCTGTACCGGTACCTCGGCGGGCCGAACGCCCACCTGCTGCCCGTCCCGCTCCTCAACGTGATCAACGGCGGGGCCCATGCCGACAACTCGCTCGACGTGCAGGAGTTCATGCTGGCACCCGTGGGCGCAGCGTCGTTCTCCGAGGCGCTGCGGTGGGGCGCCGAGGTCTTCCACGCGCTCCGGGCGCGCCTCCTCGAACGCGGCCTCGCCACCGCGGTCGGGGACGAGGGCGGGTTCGCCCCCGACCTGCCCGGGACGGCAGCCGCCTGCGCGGAGCTCGTCGCGGCGATCGAAGCGGCCGGCCTCGAGCCGGGCGAGGAGGTCGCGCTGGCGCTCGACGTGGCCGCGAGCGAGCTGCACGAGGATGGTCGATACCGGATCGAGGGTGAGGAGCGTCGCTCGGAGGAGATGAGCGGCTTCTACGAGGGGATCCTGCGCGACTTCCCCATCGTCTCGATCGAGGATCCGCTCGACGAGAACGACTGGGAGGGGTGGGGGGCCTTGACCTCCGCGCTCGGGACGCGCGTCCAGCTGGTCGGCGACGACCTGTTCGTGACCCATCCGGAGCGGCTCGAGCGAGGGATGGCGGCGGGAGCCGGCACCGCGATCCTGGTCAAGCCCAACCAGATCGGAACATTGACCGAGACGATGGACGTCGTCCGGGCGGCCGCCGAGGGCGGGTTCGGCCGGGTCATGTCGCACCGCTCCGGCGAGACGGAGGATGCGACGATCGCGGACCTCGCGGTCGCCGGGGGCACGGGACAGATCAAGACGGGCGCTCCCTCGCGCGGGGAGCGTACCGCGAAGTACAACCAGCTGCTCCGGATCGAAGAGGAGCTCGGCGAGGGCGCCCGCTACGCCGGGACAGCGCCGTTCCGGAGGTACGCCCGGTGAGCAGCCGAGCCGAGGTTGGGACGCGGCCCCGGCTGCATCCGAGGAGCGCGCTCCTCGGCGCGCTCCTCTTGCTGTTGGCCGCGACGGGGATCGTGCCGGTCAAGCAGTACCTCGCCCAGCGTGAGCGGATGGCCGACCTCGAGCGCAAGGTCGAGCTGCTCGCAACCGAGCGGGAGCGCCTCCGCGCGCGCATCGCCCAGCTCCAGGACCCGGCGGAGCTCGAGCGCCTCGCCCGCGAGTGCCTGGGGATGGTCAAGCCCGGCGAGATCGCCTTCGTGGGCGTCCCCGAGGGCGGAGGCCCAGCCGCCGACTGCTGAAACAGACGGCCTCGGCAGGGCCGCCCAGACACCCGCAACGGACCATTGACGCCTCGCCGGGGCGGGTGGGATAGTGACCTTCCTGTTCGCCCGGGGGCTTCCGGCCCCCCACGAGGAAGGAGTCGTGATCGCAGATCTCGAAGTCGGCGCGGTCGTGGAGGGGACCGTGCAGCGCATCACGCCCTACGGGGCGTTCCTCCAGCTCGAGGACGGGCGGGTCGGTCTCGTCCACATCTCCGAGATCGACCGTAACTACGTGAAGGACGTCCGCGAGCACCTGCGCGAGAACGACAAGGTGCAGGCGAAGGTCCAGTCGATCAAGGAGGACGGCAAGATCGACCTGTCGATCAAGGCCCTCCAGGACCCGCCGAGACGACCGCTGCGGCGCGGCTCCGACCCGGACCTCGAGCACAAGCTCAAGCGCTTCATGAAGCAGAGCGAGGAGCGGCAGGTCGACTTCCGCCGCTCCATGGACAAGCGCCGGTAGCTCCGATCGAGCTTCGCGAGCGCGACCTCGCTGCCGTCACCGAGCAGTTGGGGCGTCCTCCCATGTCCAGGTTCGGGGTCGTGGCCCGCTGTGGGGTCGGACACCCACTGGTCATCCGCAATCACCCGTTGGACCGTGAGGGTCGGCCGTTCCCCACGCTGTTCTGGCTGACCTGTCCCGACGCGGTCCGCGCCGTTTCGCGACTGGAGGCGGATGGGTGGATCAAGCGTTTAGCGGAGCGAGCCGAGCAGGAGCCGGCCTTCGGACAGGAGCTGGCGGAGGCGCACGAGCGGCACGCGCGCGAGCGTGGGCGGCTCGCGAGCGAGGGTGAAGGCTGGGGCGGCGTCGCCGGGAGCCCAGGCGGGGTGAAGTGCCTCCACGCGCACTACGCGAACCACCTCGCGGGCGGCGGCGACCCGGTGGGGGCGTGGGTGGCCGAGCGGGTCGAGCCGGTCCACGCACGTGGGGGTG
>DATLGG010000163.1:0-2881 GCA_035540615.1 Actinomycetota bacterium
TCGATGGAGGAGCTCGACGGCCGCAGCCGGGCCATTCTCGAGCGCCGGTTCGAAGACCCCTTCACCCTGATCCGGCGGGCGATCGGGTCCGCGTACGTGGCCGGCCGCTCGTTCGTCCGGGTGCCGGCGCCGATGCTGCGCGCTCCTGCGGTCCTGCAGAGGGCCTTCCCCGGAGGGCTGTTCGCGAACGCGGAGGGGAAGCGTCGGTTCGCCGAGGAGCTTCCGGTCGGGTGGCCCGAGCGCGACCTCTGGCTCTGCACGTACGACATCCACCGCGGGCGTCGAGTCGTCCTCGGCCGGCCCAGCCGCCGCCCCACCAAGGGGCCGCTGGCGAGCCTCCAGCAGGCGGTGCTCGCGTCGTGCGCGATCCCGGGCGTGTATCCGCCCACGCAGGTCGGGTCGCTCACCCTGGTCGACGGCGGCGTGTGGTCGACGACGAACCTCGATCTCGCGGCGAAGGCCGGGTGCGACCTGATCATCGGCGTCGCACCGATGGCTTACGACACGGTCGGCCCGCTCCCGAACCCGCTGATGCAGCTGGTCCGCCGGGTTCCGGCCCGGATGCTGGTGAACGAGATGGCGGACGCCCGGGAGCGCGGTGCCGAGGTGCTGCTGATCCGCCCGTCCGCAGGGGAGCTCCGGATCCACGGGTCGAACCTGATGCGCCGAGCGGGTTGGGAACGGGTGGCTCGCGCCGCGTACGAGAGCACCTGCGATCTCCTGCAGACGGAGCGCTTCCAGCCGCTCCTCGCCGCGAAAGCGGCCTGAAGCCGCGCCCTGACACCGCAGCCTGGCGCCGTCGAGGGCACCGTCCGTTGCATGGGGTTAACCCGCGAGACCGTGGGTACACCGCTGAACATGGAACGGCACGATCAGCGGACCGAGCTCTGGGCATCGGACCCTGTGACGGGCGAATCGAAGCTGATCGAGGTCTTCGACCATCCGCTCAGCGAGGAAGACCTGCGGGCCTTCGCCGTCGCAGCGTCGCTCATCTACATCGACGACCTCACCGTGGAAGACCTCTGGTCTCTCGGCGCCTGAGCGTCTGAGGCGGGGAACCGCCTGGCAGACTCGGTCCTCGCATGGAGGATCGATTCGAACGACTGACCAACCTGGTCACCTTCCTCCTCGACCAGCGGAACGGCGCCTCGTTCGCGCAGATCCTCGAGGAGATCCCGGGCTGGCCCGAGGGCGAAGACGCCCGCCGCCGAGCCTTCGAGCGTGACAAGCGGGTGCTCCGCGACGAGGGTATCCCCCTCATCGAGGAGAAGGGCCTCTACCGGATCCCTCCTGAGCGGTTCTACCTGCCCGATCTCGAACTGACGGAGGACGAGCAGGTCGCCCTGCGGCTGGCGGTGGCCGCGGTGCCCGGCAGCAGCGAGCTGGGCGCGAACGCGCTCAACAAGCTGACCCTCGGGACGGGAGCCGGCGGCGACGAGCCGGTGCCGGTCGTCGCCGCGCTCGACGAGCAACCGATCCTCCCGATCCTCCACGCCGCCATCCGCGACCGGGCAACCCTCCGGTTCCGCTACGCCGGTGGAGACGAGGTTCGTGAGGTCGAACCGGCGCTGCTCTTCTTCCGCGAAGGCAACTGGTACGTGGTGGGCCACGACCGGTTGCGGGACGCCCGCCGCAGCTTCCGGGTGGACCGCATCGACGGCGACGTCGAGGTCGGCCCGGCGGGATCGTTCGAACCTGCAGCCACCACCGCCGAGGAGGCGATGCCCCGCCAGGCCTGGCTCTACGGCGATGCCGCCGAGCCGGAGCAGGCGACGGTGGAGGTCGACGCCGTGCTCGCAGCCAAGGCGATCGCCGACATCGGCGGCCGGGGCACCGTCGAGCGCCGGGCGGACGGATCCGCGGTGATCACGATGCCCGTCACGAATCGCGAGGCGTTTCGCACCTGGGTGCTCGGGATGCTCGACCACGCGGTGGTGCTCGGCTCGCCGGAGCTGCGGGCCGACGTGATCGCGTGGCTGGAGTCGATCCGATGAGCGGGCGACCGAAGACCGACCTCGGGGCGCGCCTGCGGCGGGTGCTGCTGATGATCCCGTGGCTCCTCGAGGAGGGGGGGTCGACGGTGGCCGAGATCGCCCGCCGCTTCGAGACGACGGAGAAGGAGGTGATTCGCGACCTCACGCTCGTCATGTGCTGCGGCCTGCCTCCGTACGGCGGCGGCGACCTGATCACCATCGTTCTCGACGACGACGGAACGGTCGAAGCATGGCCCGGCCCGTTCTTCACCCGGCCGATGCAACTCACGCCGCGGGAGGGCTTCGCGGTGCTCGCCGCCGGCCGCGCGCTCGAGGCGGTGCCGGGGACCGCCCAGCGGGGGGCGCTCGCTTCCGCGCTGGCGAAGCTCGAGGCCGCCCTCGGTGCGTCGGGAACACTCGCGGTCGACCTCGAGGCGCCGCCCCACCTCGCCACGGTGCAGCGGGCGGCCACGGCCGGCGAGCGGCTGCAGGTCACCTACTACTCCGCGTGGCGGGACGACGTCACCGAGCGGGTGGTGGAACCCCTCGTCGTCCATTCCCGGGACGGACGCTGGTACGCGGAGACGCGCGACGTCACCGATCCGGCGGCCGGTCCTCGCGAGCGCCGGCTTCGGGTCGATCGGATCCGCTCCGCCGAGCCGACGGGGGAGACCTTCGAGGTGCCGCCCACGCCGCCGGCACCTCCCGAGCGGCTGTACGTGCCGGGGCCTGATGCGGTCGAGGTCACCGTGCTGCTCCCTCCGACCGCCTCGTGGTTCGCCGACTGGATGGAGACGGAGTCGGTCGAGGAGCTCGACGACGGGCGACTGCGGGTCCGGCTGTTCGTCGAAGGCGAGAAGGTGCTCGAGCGCCTGCTGCTCCGCGTCGGCCCCGAAGCGGTCGTCGAG
>DATLGG010000164.1:0-2901 GCA_035540615.1 Actinomycetota bacterium
ACGATCGACTTCGCGATCCGGATGTCCGGGTCGTTCGTCGGGCCCGACGGCTCGAAGCGCATGTGGCTGAACTTCGAGACGTAGACCTCCAGCGGCACGCCGTACTGGAGGCCGAGCGACACCGAGATCATGAACGAGTTCATCAGGCCGGCGAGGGTCGTCCCCTCCTTCGCGATGTCGACGAAGATGTCGCCCGGGGTGCCGTCCTCGAACAGGCCGACGTGGATGTACCCCTCGTAGTCGCCGACGCGGAACTTGCGGCCGACCTCGGTCCGGTCGTCCGGCAGGCGCCGGCGCTGGGGCGACGCGGCGACGACGGCGCCGGCCGCGAGCGGGGCGGCCGCGGCGGTGTCGCTCTTTCCGGACAGCGGCTGCGCGACCTTGCAGTTGTCGCGGTAGATCGCGATCGCCTTCACGCCGAGCTGCCACGACTCGACGAGGAGCTGCGAGACGTCCTCGACCGTCGCGGTCTCCGGCAGGTTGACCGTCTTGGAGATCGCGCCCGAGATGAACGGCTGGACGGCGCCCATCATCTTCACGTGACCCATGTAGTGGATCGCGCGCTCGCCGATCGCGCAGTCGAAGACGGGGTAGTGCTCCGTCTTGACGTACGGCGCGCCGACGACGGTGTTGCGGTCGTCGACGAACGCGACGACCTCCTCAACCTCCGGCGGCGCGTAGCCGAGCTTCTCGAGGGCCATCGGCACGGAGCGGTTCACGATCGTGAGCTCCCCGCCGCCGACGAGCTTCTTCGACTTCACGAGCGAGAAATCCGGCTCCACGCCCGTCGTATCGCAGTCCATCATGAAGCTGATCGTCCCGGTGGGCGCGAGCACGGTCGCCTGCGCGTTGCGGTAGCCGCTGACCTCGCCGAGGTCGAGCGCGTCGTCCCACGCCTGCCGCGCCGCGCGGAGCAGGTCGTCCGGCACCGAGTGCGAGTCCTCGATGTTGCCGACGGCCGCGCGGTGCTTCGCGATCACGCCGATCATCGCCGCCGCGTTCGGCCGGTAGCCCGCGAACGCGCCCATCCGCGCCGCGATCTCGGCCGACTTCCGGTACGCGCGCCCCGTCATCAGCGCCGTCACCGCAGCCGCGTACGCGCGGCCCTCGTCGGAGTCGTACGGAAGCCCGCGCGACATCAGCAGCGCGCCGAGGTTCGCGTAGCCGAGCCCGAGCTGCCGGTACGCCTTCGCGTTCCGCTCGATCTCGGGCGTCGGGTACGACGAGTAGCCGACCAGGATCTCCTGCGCGAGGAACACCGTGTCGACCGCGTGCGTGAACGCCTCGACGTCGAGCTCCCCGTCCTCGCGGCGGAACTTCATCAGGTTCAGCGAGGCGAGGTTGCACGCGGAGTCGTCGATCGACATGTACTCCGAGCACGGGTTCGACGCGTTGATCCGCCCCGTGTTCGGGAGCGTGTGCCACGCGTTGATCGTCGTGTCGTACTGCACGCCGGGGTCGGCGCACTCCCACGCGGCGGCGGCGATCTGCCGGAGCAGCTCGCGCGCGTCGACGGTGTCGACGACCGTGCCGTCGGTGCGCGCCGTCAGGTTCCACTCCTTGCCCTCGACGACCGCCTCCATGAAGGCGTCGCTGACGCGGACGGAGTTGTTCGCGTTCTGGTACTGGATCGACGCCCAGTCCGGCGAGTCGAGCGACATGTCGTAGCCCGCCTGCTCGAGGACGCGCGCCTTCCGCTCCTCCTTGGCCTTGCACCAGATGAACTCCTCGACGTCCGGGTGGTCGACGTCCAGGACGACCATCTTCGCGGCGCGACGCGTCTTCCCGCCCGACTTGATCGTCCCCGCGGACGCGTCGGCGCCGCGCATGAACGAGACGGGCCCGGAGGCGTAGCCGCCCTTCGAGAGCTGCTCCTTCGACGAGCGCAGGCGCGAGAGGTTGACCCCCGAGCCGGAGCCGCCGCGGAAGATGACGCCCTCCCGGCGGATCCAGTCGAGGATCGACTCCATCGAGTCGTCGATCGAGAGGATGAAGCAGGCGGAGCACTGCGGCTTCTCCTCGAAGCCGACGTTGAACCAGACCGGCGAGTTGAACGAGGCGAGCTGGTTGACGAGGATCGCCTTCAGCTCGGCCTCGAACGTCTCCGCCTCCTCCTCGGAGGCGAAGTAGCCGCCGTCGCGGCCCCACGCGCCGATCGTCCCCACGACGCGCCCGAGCATCTGCTTCACGCTCGACTCGCGCTCGGGCGAGCTCAGGCGGCCGCGGAAGTACTTCTGCGCGACGATGTTGGTCGCCGTCTGCGACCAGAACTTCGGGAACTCGACGCCCTTCTGCTCGAACGCCGGCTTGTCCTTGCCGGGGATGAACGCGTCGCGGATCTCCCACTCGATCTCGTCGAACGGGTCGCGGCCCGGAATGGTGAAGTAGCGGCGGACGCCCAGGCTGGCCCCCTCGTCGACGACGGTGTTCACCACCTCCTCGACGGCCGGCTCCGGTGCCTGTGTGTCGCTCTTCGCGGTCGCCATCTCTACCTCCCGGGTACGCCTGCTCGAAAGACTCGATTCGATCGACCTGCGGACCCCCCGAAAGCGGTGTCGGTCGACCGGACTCGGAACCCTAGAGAGAGGCTCGGACGGATCCCGGAGGCCTCCGAATTGTACCCGGTGCGGCCCTTCCGGCCGGCTCCGGGGGGCCTACGCGTCGGGCGGCGCGGGACGGTCGTCGATCCCGGCCGGGCGGAGCCTCCGGGCCTGCACGCGGCGTGCGACGAAGCCGGCCGCGGCGGCCGCGAGGAGCGCGAGCGCGAGCCCTGCGAGGACGAGCAGGGGAAGCGGGATCTCGTCCGCGTTGCTCGGGCGGAAGAAGCCGATGAAGCCGTCGTCCTCGTCGTTCGGCGCCGCCGTGGCGTCGCCGTCGTCGGGATCATCGTCTCCGCCGGAA
>DATLGG010000165.1:0-3774 GCA_035540615.1 Actinomycetota bacterium
AAGCGGAGCTGAGCCGGGGTCAGCGACGCGAACGGGATCGTGATGACGAAGTCGCTCCCGCCGGGAACGGCGGTCCCGAACCAGGCGCGGTCCTTCGTCACCTCGCCGGTCCCGAGGACGTAGGCCCGCTCCGTCACGAGGGTCCACTCGACGTCCCCGGCCCGCGGGTCCGGAACGTCCCCGCCCAGGAAGCCCTTGATGAGGGAGGTCTGGCTGCCGGTCCCGGCGTGCAGCAGGAAGCCGAGGGAGGTGCCAGGCGCCTGCGGCGGAGCCAGCGTCGTGAACCGGATCTGGAGGGCGGTGGGCTCGTGGCGGAGGCCGTCGTCCCCGACGCGGATGGTGCGGTAGGCGGTCTGGAGCCGGACGGACACGAGGTCCGCCGGGTCGTAGGAGACGGGGCGCGTGTCGGGGCCGGCGGAATACAGGAGGCCGTTCGCGTCCCCCTCGGGATCCGTGATCTGCGGTGACGCGGCGTGCACGCTTCCGCCGGCGAGCACGGTGATGACGGTCAGCAGCAACAGCGACATCCGGCGCATCCTCCGCGATCCTCCTCGTCTCGTCGTCACGAACCACCTGCATCTTCGCGCATGGGACACGAGATCCCTTTGGGCAGATGCACAGTCTTTCGGCGGATGGCGGCGGAACCGCCGTGGCGTGGCGGTCTACTTGTCGACGTCGCCGACGACGAAGAAGATCGAGCCGAGGATCGCGATCAGGTCGGGCAGGAGCTTCCCGGGCAGGATCCACGGCAGCACGGCGACGTTGGAGAACGAGGCCGTCCGCATCTTCAGCCGGTAGGGGTACTTCTTGCCGTACCCGACGAGGTAGTACGCCATGAGCCCGAGCGGGTTCTCGGTCCGCACGTAGACCTCGCCCTCGGGGATGTTGATCTTCTTCGGGAGCTTCGGCTGGATGAAGGGCCCCGACGGGAGGCGCTCGAGGCACTGTTCGATGATGTCGCACGACTGCCACATCCGCTGGACGAGGACCCACAGCCGGTCGTAGGAGTCGCCGTTCTCGCCGACCGGGACGTCGAAGTCCACCTCGGCGTACTTCTCGTACGGCTCGTCCTTCCGCGGGTCCATCGCCACGCCGGATGCCTGCAGGACCGGGCCCGAGGCACCGAAGCCCTTCGCCACGTCCGGCGGCAGGATGCCCACGCCCTTCGTGCGGGCGTGGATGATCTCGTTGCCCATCACCAGCCGTTCGAAGTCCTTCAGCTTCTTGCGGTTCCAGCGCACGACCTGCGCGGCCTCCTTCAGGAACCCGGCCGGCAGGTCGTCCTTCAGACCGCCGACGCGCGAGTACATGAAGTGGATCCGGCCCCCGGTGACGGCTTCCATCAGCGACTGGATCATCTCGCGCTCGCGGAAGGCGTAGAACATCGGCGTCATCGCGCCGAGCTCGAGCGGGAAGGAGCCGCAGAACATCCAGTGGTTCAGCAGGCGGTTGAGCTCGGCGAGCATCGTGCGGATCCACTGTGCCCGATCGGGAACCTCGATCCCCGCGAGCTTCTCGACCGCGAGCACCCAGCCCAGCTCGTTGTTGAACGCCGACAGCCAGTCGTGGCGGTTCATGAGCACGAGCGTCTGGCGGTGGTCGCGGTGCTCGGCCATCTTCTCCGCGCCCCGGTGCATGTACCCGATGACGGGCTCGGCGCGGGTGATCATCTCGCCCTCCATCTCGAGGACGACCCGCAGGACGCCGTGGGTGGAGGGGTGCTGGGGGCCGATGTTGAGGACCATCTCCTCGGTGGAGAGGTCGCGCTCCTCGGTCGTGATGATGTCGAGGCCGCCCCCGCGCAGCAGCCACTGCTCGCCGAGCTGGGAGTACGCCGAGCGCTCTTCGGTGGTGTCCGCCATGCCGCCGCCTAGCCTAGCGGACCCGCCGGGGAGACGCCGCTCCCGGCTTGCCCCGGAACGGGCCATGCCGCAGAGTGCGCGGGTCCGACAGAAGGGAGGAATGGGATGAAGAAGCTCGGAACCGTGCTGGCCGTCGTGCTGGCGCTCGGCGCCTCGGCCCCCGCGGGAGCGAACGCGCCGATCAACGCGGCCGTGTTCGCGGCCGACTGCGCCGACGGAACGGTCGTCGTGGACGGGACGATGAACGTCTTCGGCGGTGTGGGGGTGATCCGCGACGGGATCTGCGCCGTCCAGATGACGCCGCACAGCCGGTTGTTCTTCCGCGATGCGCGCCTGCTGGGAGCGGACGTCTTCCTGGTGATCGCCGACGCGCAGCAGCACACGCGGGTCGAGGCTCTCCGGACGTCGATCGAGTTCACCGGCGCCGAGAGCGCGATCCAGCTCTCCCCGGGCTGCTGCGCGGGCGACCCCGAGGAGGGGCGCGACGAGCGATACGGGTGGGTCGAGATCATCGACAGCAGCCTGCACGCGGCCACGGTCGAAGTGTCCGCATCATACGCATCGAGCCACGGGCAGACGTTCGTGAAGCGCTCCAGGATCGTAGCAACGCACACCGATGGTCTCGCATCCCTGCGGATCACGGCATCGAACACAGGCTCGCACGGACACGTCCTCGTCGAGGACTCCGACCTGCGCAGCGGCGACGCGATCCGCATCGACACGTTCGAGCGGGGTCGCACGCTGGCGCTGCGCAACCGCTTCCTGAGCGAGCCGGCGTTGATCTACACGGGGCCGCGCGGGACCTGCATCTCGCGCCACAACGTCCCCGAGACGCCCTGCGTCGCTCACCCCGGCGACTGACGGCGGGAACGCGAAGGGGGCGGCCGACCGGCCGCCCCCTCATCGCGTGCGGAACCCGCGGTTACGACTTGACCTTGGTGATGTAGAAGCCCAGGTTCAGGTCGTCGGAGAAGATGTAGCCCGGAACGCGGTGGTACTGCTTCGCGGCCCAGGTGTTCGCGCCCTGCGGGATGATGTAGCCGGTCTCGACGAGACCGTCCCCGGTCGCCCTCGACCCCCAGGTGAACGTCACGCCCTGGACGTTCTTCGGCGTCCCGTCGGCGTTGTAGAGCGACGCCCAGCTGAACGTCCGGGTCCCCAGGACGTACCACCCGATCGACAGCGACTTCTTGTCGGGGTTCATGTCCATCACGTGCGAGGTGCATCCGCCCGTGCCGCCCGTCGGGTACGGGGTGTCGGCCTGGAAGCCGATCACCGGGCCACCGCCGGCCTCGGCGATGCCGATCAGCCGCGGGTTCGCCTCGTCGCCGATGTCGTAGGTGTAGATCGCGCCGCCCGGGCAGGGAGCGGTCGACCCCCCGTTCAGCTCATCGCCGGCGAAGAGGAACCGCTTGTCCGGCGTGACGAGCACGTCGTGGCCGATCGTGCTGCCCGGCGGGGTGAACGACGAGATGAGGACCGGGCTCTCCGGGTTCTCCGTGTTCACGATCCGGAACTGCGCGATCCCGGCCATGTACGCGCGCTTCCCGTCGTCGCTGAACCGGATGTCGTGCGGGTTGTTGCCCGAGCCCGGGTTCCAGTCGCGGACCTTGCGGGGGTTCTCGGGGTCGCGGATGTCGAAGATCGGGATCTTCCCGGAGCCGGACGAGATCGAGATGTAGAGGTAGTCGCCGCTCGGGTGGATCGTCTGGTTGTGCGAGCCACCCGGCTCCGGCGCGCTGCCGACCACGAGCGGGTCGTAGACGTCGCGCATGTCGACGAGCGCCGAGCCGCGCGGGACGTTGCGGCCGTCGTGCGTCTGGCAGGAGCCGCTCGTCTGCGAGGCGATCGCGGCGACCGTGCCGTCCTTCGCCACCTGGATGTCGCCCTGACCGACGCGGCAGTTCTTGAT
>DATLGG010000166.1:0-6229 GCA_035540615.1 Actinomycetota bacterium
CTCGCCACGACGCCGACGACGAACCCGAGGATCGCCAGCACGAGCACGACCTCCACCACGGTCACGCCCTCCTCGCCGATGCTCCGTCGCACGCCCGTCCTCCTCCGGTTCCAGCAAGCGTACCCCGAGGCATCCGGCCCGACGTGGATACCATGGCCGCGATGGACCCCTCCGGTCTCGCCGTCCTCTCGGGCTGGTCCGTCATCGAGGCGCACGGGGCGGACGCGCGGGACTGGCTGCACGACCTGCTCACCGCCGACGTGGAGTCCCTCGCGACCGGCCGGTCCGCCGTCGCCCTGCTCCTCACTCCGACCGGGCGGATCCGCGCGTCGGCCGTCGTCGTGGCGACGGAGGATGCGATCCTCCTCGTGCAGGGACCCGGCCAGCCTCGTCCGATCGCCGACCTGCTCGAGCCCTACGTGCTCTCTTCCGCGGTCGAGCTCGTCCCGACCCGGCTCGTCCCGGTCGCCCGCCTCGGGGCGGGTGGCCTCTCGGGTCGCTACGGGCACGCTCCCTCCGCGCTCGGCGCGGGCGCGGGCACGTTCCTCAGCGGGGACGACGTCGACGCGCTGCCATCCGACGACCTCATCGCACCGGCCGAGCTCGAGCGATGGCGGGTCGAGCGCGGCGTGGCTCGGTTCCCCGTCGACCTCACGCCCGAGTCGCTGCCGCACGAGGCCGACTTCGGCGACGCGATCGACCTCGAGAAAGGCTGCTACCTGGGGCAGGAGGCGGTCGCGCGCGTCCGCAACCTCGGCCATCCGACGCGGCTCGTCCTCGCCGCGGAGGTCGAGGGCGGCGCGAACGCCGGTGACGCCGTCGAGGGACCGGACGGGCCGGTGGGCGAGGTGACGAGCGTCGCCGGGCAGGGGTCGGACGCGGTGCTCATCCGGGTGCGATGGGCGGCGCGAGAGGCGCCGCTGCGGCTCTCTGACGGCCGGGCCCTACGGATGCTCGGCCGGGCGCGCGGCGGCGCCTGACCGTTCCTCGGGCGGCCAGGCGAGCTCCGTGGCGAGGTCGTCCGCGGCCTCGAGGAGACGCGCCCGCGGGTCGTAGCGCCACTCGGCGCGCCGCTCGACCCCACCGTCGGCGAGCATCCAGGCCACGCGCCAGGGGCCGCCTTCCTCGGGACGGGCGGCGAACCACCCCTCCTTCAACGCGTCGGCGGACGAGCCGGTGTGCTCGAGATGCGCCGCGAGCGACTCCCCGAGCGCGACCGGCGCGCGACCCAGCGCCGGGTGGCGCGCGGCCTCGTGCAGCATCTGCGCGACCACGACGTGCCGCTCGCGCTGCACGGTGGCGTCGAGGCGCTCGACCCAGTCCTGCGGAGCGCCGGAGAGGCGGGTGACCTCATCGATCGTCCGACCGGCCCGCAGCTTCGCCTGGATCTGCCCGGCGGTGAGGCGGGGACGGATCGTGTGGATCACCGCGTCCCCCGCGGGATCATCGGCGGAGCGCTCGGGCTCGCGCGCCGGCTCGGGCTCGGGCGTGGGCGGAGCGAGCGCGGTCCCGCCGTCACCGATCAGCGCGTGGACGCCGCGCGGACCGACGCCCTCCCGGGGTGTCGCGAGACCGGTGGCGCGCGCCAGCGCCCCCGGTGCGAGGCCTCCGTGGCGCCGCCTCGGCGGGGGCGCCTCGGGGGCGGTCGGGAAGAGCCGCACGTGGCCGTCTTCGTGCTCGTGGCTGGTCGGAGGCGGTCCGGCGTCGCCCGCCGCCGCGACCCCTCGGTCGTCCCCTCGTTCCGGCGCGACGAGCGTCCGCAGCTCGGGCGTGATCGGAACCTCGAACAGCGTCCGATCCCTGCCACCGCGAGCGAAGACGAGCCGCTCGCCGTCGGCGCTCCGCCCGACCAGGTGGATCCGCTCCATCGCCCTCCTTCCGCGCGCTCCCGATGACCAGTGTCACCCGCGGAAGGGGTCGAATCAACGAACCGGCATCTCCTCAGCCGGCCTCCTCGCGCCGCGGCTCGTACCGCAGCCCCGGGACGAGTCCGGCCTCTCCGAGGACGCGCAGGGCCCGCGCCTCCTCGGCGTCGACGACCACCGCCTCGTCCGGCTGATCGAGGATGAACGTCACGACGCAGTCCCCGCACCGGTCCGTCCCCTGCATCACGCAATCGTCACAGCTCCACCGCACGGCTCCTCCTCTCGGATCTGGGCCGCGCGGAACCCACCCTAGCCGGGGGGTCTGACACGAACGCCCTCAGGCCGGGAGGACGACCCGCTGGATGCCGTGCCCGAAGGTCGAGACCGTGAGACTGTTCGTCGCGGCGTGGTACCGCAGGTCGAGCACCGGGATCGCCGGCAGGTTGGACCCGACCCGGAACCACGTCGCTCCCGCGTCGGAGGTCAGGTAGACGCCGACGTCCGTCCCGACGACGAGCCGATCCCCCGGCAGGATCGCCAGATCGTTCACCGGGGCGGCCGGGAGGTTCCCGCTGATGTCGTCCCACCGCGTTCCGCCGTTCCGGGTCCGCACGACGAGGGGAGAGGCGTTGCCCTCGCGGAAGCCGGAGAAGGTGGCGTACGCCGTTCGGTGGTCCGAAGGATCGATCGCGACGGAGGTCACCCACTGCCCGTCGGGGATGTCGTCGGTGTCCTCGGGGTCTTCGGGGTCCACCTCGTCGTCGAGCTTCGTCCAGCTCTGGCCGCGGTTGGTCGTGCGCCAGAGCAGGCCGTCGTCGGTACCGACGTGGAGGACGTTCCCGTCGCTCTTCGAGACGGCGATCGTCGTGATCGTCCCGTAGATCCGGTAGCTCGAGTTCGGATCCTGCTGCGGCGGGTTCGTCGTGAGGTCGGGGCTGATCGTCGTCCAGCTCGTCCCGCCGCTCGTCGACCGGGCGACGCGGTTCGAACCCCCGTACATGATGCTCGGGTCGTTCGGGTCGAAGACGAGGGGCACCCACCACCCGTGGCGGTCGCCGGGAACGCGCGGCAGGGCGCCCAGGAGCGGTGACAGGGAGGAGCTGACGTGCCCGTCGTTCCCGGTCCTCGAGCAGTTGTTCCCGTACTGGGCGCAGCCGTAGATCACGTTCTCGTTCGTCGGGTTGACGAGCGTCTGCAGCCCGTCGCCGCACAGCCCGAACTTCGTCCAGGTGTGCGGATGACCGCCTTCGCCCGCGAGGTAATTGCGCTGGCACATGTTGTCCTGCAACCCGCTCACCACCCGGCGCGGGTTCTGCTCGCTCACGTCGACGCTGTAGTGCTGGGTCCACCCCTGCACCGCCGCTGCTCGCCAGGTCCCGACCTGCGCGTTCGCTTCGGAGACGTAGATGCCGCCGTCGTTGCCCAGGTACACGCGGTTCGGCACCAACGGATCCCAGATCATCGCGTGCTGATCGGCGTGCGGGTAGGCCTGGTTGGCCCCCGAGACGACCATCGCGGTCGTGTTCCCGTGCGGGAAGAAGGTGTCGCCGCCATTCAGCGACTCGACGAGCTCGACGCCCGCGACGAACACACGGTCGGGCCGCAGCGGGTCGACCCACAGCTTCCCGAACCACCAGCCGTAGCTCGACTGCGAGAGGCCGTTGACGCCGGTCGCACCGGTCCCGTCCACGGCCGCGGCGGTCTTCGTCCAGGTCGCACCCCCGTCGTTCGAGCGCCAGAGACCGACGCCGTTCCCCGCGAGGTTGTTCGCGATGATCGCGTAGGCGCGCGACGGATCCGACGGGGCGAAGGCGACGCCGATCCGGCCCACCTGCTCCGGTGCCGGGGCGCCGGGGAGGGTCACGCGGGCCCAGGTGCTTCCGCCGTCGGTCGACCGGTAGACGCCGGAGCCCGGTCCCGCGTAGCGCCGATGCGTCGGGAACCGACGGTGATCCCACATCCCGGCGAGGACGTTGTTCGGGTCCTTCGGATCGATCGCGAGGAACGATCCACCCGTGGTGGGGTTGTCGCCGGCGAGGACGCGGGTCCAGGTGTCGCCGCCGTCGAGCGACCGGTAGATCCCGCGCTCGCCGCCGGGGACGAAGAGGTTCCCGGAGGCCGCGACGAAGACCCGCTTCGGGTCCGTGGGGTCGACCACGACGTGCGCGATGCGCCCCGACGTCGGCAGCCCGGTCTGCTGCCACGTCGCGCCGCCGTCCTTCGAGCGGTACATCCCGGTCCCGCCCCACGTGACGCTCCCGCCTCCGGGGTTCGTCTCGCCGGTGCCGACGTGGATCCAGCCGTCCGAGCCGATCGCGATCGCGCCGATCGACTGCGTCAGGTCGCGGTTCCAGCGGTAGGCCCAGGTCGCGCCGGCGTCGCTGCTGCGCCAGACGCCACCGCTCGCGGTGGCGGCGTAGACGTGGCTGTTCACGACGGTCCTCGCTCCCCCGGCGTTGACGGCGACCGTGCCCCGGGTCGGGTCGACGGCGAGGCCCGTGACACGTCCTCCGATGTTCGTCGGACCCATCGCCTCCCACGTCGCGCTCGCCACCTCCGGCGCCGCGCGTTCGGTCATCGCGCCGATCTCGCGGGCCTGATCGAGCGCGCGCGCGTAGGCATCCCGAGGGATCGCCCCGTCCTCGCCCGCACGCTGACGGAGCAGCCAGTCCCCGCTGGGTTCCGCGGGGTGGCTCCCACCCCGGAAGCCGAGGAGCTGGAGCGTGGCGTCGTCGATGAACGACGCGCTCCCCGCGTGCGCGGTCGCCGAAGCGTCCCCGGGGATGGATGTCGGTGTGGGGAGCGCGAGCGCCAGCAGGAGCGCGGGGATCAGCGGGCGGAGCCGCACGGGCAGACCTCCTTCGGGTCGTGGGCGATGTCGGTCGTCTGTTTCGCCGTGCGAGCCCCCGATTCCTGCCGCGGCTTGACCTCGAACACCTGTTCGGGTACCATCGCCGACGCGCGTGGCCCGCGAGGAGGCCGCGTGCAGACGATCCAGCGCTCGTTCGACGATCTGGGGATCCCTCTCCGCGAGGTGACCTTCGCCTGCGTCGACCTCGAGACGACGGGCGGGGCCCCGCCGGCCTCCAGGATCACGGAGGTCGGAGCGGTCCTGTACCGCGGCGGGGAGCGTGTCCGTTCCTTCCAGACGCTCGTGGATCCGGGGGTGCCGATCCCGCGGTTCGTCACCCACCTCACCGGGATCGACGACCGGTCGGTCCGCGGCGCCCCGACGATCGAGCAGGTCCTCCCCTCGCTCGCCGAGCTGCTGCGAGGGACCGTGTTCGTCGCGCACAACGCCGCGTTCGACCACCGGTTCCTCTCCCACGACCTCGAGCGCCTCGGCTATCCACCCCTCCCGGACCCGGTCTGCACGGTCAAGCTCGCCCGTCGCGTCCTGGGTCCCGGGGACGCGCCGAACCTGCGCCTCGACACGCTCGCCCAGCTGTTCCGCACCGTCCGTCCGACCCACCGAGCGCTCGACGACGCCGAGGCTTGTGCGGCGGTGCTCCACGCGCTCCTCGAGCTCGGAGGCCGGCTCGGCATCCTGACCCTCGAGGACCTCCGGGAGACGATGCGCGCGCGCAGCCACCCGCATCGGGCGAAGCTGCGTCTCGCCGCCAGCGTCCCCTCGGCTCCCGGCGTCTACGTGTTCCGACGGGCGGCGACGAGCGGCGGACGCGGTGAGGTGCTCTACGTCGGGAAGTCGAAGGACCTCCGCGCGCGCGTCCGCTCGTACTTCGGAGGCGACCCTCGGCGGAAGGTCGAGGCGCTCCTCGCCGAGCTCGGGGAGGTCGAGGCCATCCCCTGCGCGACCGAGGTCGAGGCGCTGGTGCTCGAAGCGCGCCTGATCCGCCGGCACGCGCCGCGCTACAACCGCCGAGGGCGCTCGTGGCAGCGGTTCGCCTACGTGAAGCTCGACCTCGAGGAGCCCTGGCCGCGGCTGAAGGTCGTCCGCAGGATCGGAGGGCGGGGCCCGATCCTGGGCCCGATGCCGCCCTCGCGCGCCAGGCTCGTGAAGGAGGCGCTCGAGGAGGCCTTCCCGATCCGCCGCTGCACCGAGCGGATGGGTCGAGAGACCCGCTTCACCCCCTGCGCCCTCGCGGACCTCGGCCGCTGCGCCGCCCCCTGCGACGGCCGCGTCAGCCCCGATCGCTACGAGGAGCTCGTCCGGTCCCTCCACCACGCCCTCTCCACACCGGGCGGGCTCCTCGCAGCGCTCGAGGCGAGGATGGCGAGGCTCGCCGAGGCCGAGCGGTTCGAGGAAGCGGCGCTCCTGCGCGACCGGATCGCCGCCCTCGTCGGGGCCCTCACCCGGGACCGCACGGACCGCTGGCTCGTCGGCGCGGGCCGGCTCGTCGTCG
>DATLGG010000167.1:0-4954 GCA_035540615.1 Actinomycetota bacterium
GGTCCCGAGCGCGCGGGTGGACAGCGCGACAGCACGCCGCATCGCTTCGCGCTCGTCCACCGGGTCCCCTCGCCTGCTCGAGCGCGCTCCGGGGACGAGCGGTCACGGCGCACGCGGGCGCCGCCACCGGCCGCGCGCCGCCTCTCCTCCGGACTGTCACCGTCGGTCCCGGAGTTCCACCGGGTCCACCCCCGACTGGCTATCGAGGGGTCGCGGACTGTCACCGCCGGTGGGGAATTCCACCCCGCCCCGGAAACGAGCTACGGACCCAGTATACGGCCGGGGCTGCTCAGCTCCCGCGGCGGTCGACGGCGAAGGACGACCCCTGCTCGCGCTTCGCGAACTCCTTGAGCTCGGTGGCGACCGCCACCGCCTCGCCGTGATGGGAGAACCGCCGCCGGTCGGTCGTCGCGACGCCGATCGAGATCGAGACGAACGGGTACCGCTCGACCTGCCCTCTGCGGTTCTCGACCTCGATGTGACCGCGCTCACGGTCCTCGGGGTCGTAGAGCCCGGGGATCTTCTCGTCGCAGGCGGCGATGATCGCCCGGCAGAGCTCCTCGGCACGATCGGGTGAGCAGACGACGACGAAGTCGTCGCCGCCGACGTGGCCGATGAACGCCTCCTGGCCGACGACCCGCAGGGCGTGCTCCTGGATGCATCGCGCCGCGAACCGGATCGCCTCGTCTCCCCGCAGGAACCCGTAGTGGTCGTTGTAGGCCTTGAAGTTGTCGAGATCGAGGTAGAGGAGAGCGAACGGCTGCCCCTCCATGACGAGGCGGTGGAGCTCGTCCTGGATCCGCATGTTGCCGGGGAGGCCGGTCAAGGGCGAGAGCGCACGCATCTCCTGCGCCCGCCGCAGGGTGCCCTTCACGCGGGCCACGAGCTCGACGGGGTCGCAGGGCTTGATGACGTAGTCGTCCGCGCCGGCGGTGAGCCCGAGGACCTTGTCGACCGACAGGGCCCGAGCGGTCAGCATGATGATGCTGACGTTCGACGTCCGGGGGTCGGAGCGCAGGCGCTGGGCGACCTCGAACCCGTCCATCTTCGGCATCGTGACGTCGAGCAGCACGAGGTCCGGCCCGACGGCGAAGGCGCGCTCGAGGGCTTCCTCTCCGTCCGAGGCGACGTGCGTCTCGTACCCGTGGGTCCGCAGGTTGAGCTCGACGAACCGGGCGATATCCGGATCGTCGTCGACGACGAGGATCTTCTCGGCCATCTAGCCCCCCGCCGCGACCCTCGCGAGCCCCTCCGCCGCCCGCGCCGGGTCGTCAGCACGGAAGATCGAGGAGGCGGCGGCGAGCATCGTCGCCCCGGCCTCGATGCACCGCGCTCCGGTGGCCTCGTTGATCCCTCCGTCGACGATGACGTCGACGCGGAGGCCCCGGCGGTCGATCTCCGACCGAAGCGCCTCCACCTTCCGCAGGCTCGATTCCTGGAAGGGCTGGCCGGCGTACCCCGTGCTCTCGAGGGTCATCACGATGACGTTGTCGAGGCCTTCGAGGTGCGGGAACGCGGCCCGGATATCGGTCTCGGGGTTGATCCCGATGCCCGGCGCCATCCCGGCGGCGCGGGCGGCGGCCGCGACCTTCCCGGGGTCCTCGACGGCCTCGAGGTGGAAGGTGACGAGATCGGTCCCCGCCTCAGCGAAGTCGGCGAACAGGCGCTCGGGATGCTCGACCATCAGGTGGCAGTGGAGCGGAAGGTCAGAGACCGGGCGCAGCCACTCGACGACGACGGGACCGATCGTGAGCGGCGGGACGAAGTGCGCGTCCATCACGTCGACGTGGATCAGGTCGGCGTAGGGCTCCACCCGCTTGACCTCGTCCTCGAGGCGGGCGAAGTTCGCCGACAGGATCGATGCTGCCAGGCGTGCCACGCGCGGCATCGTACTACGCGCCGCGGTGGGCGAATCGAGCCACGAACATCCCGTCGGTGCCGTGACGGTGCGGCCACAGACGGGCCCTCGCGGCTGGTCCATCCGGCCCGTCGAACGGATCCGGCCGCAACTCGGGGACCCGTCGGAGCAGCGCCTCGCAGACCGCGTCCGTCTCCGCGGCCGGGAACGTGCAGACCGAGTAGACGAGGACGCCCCCGGGCCGCAGCAGCGCCGCCGCCCCCACGAGGATCCGCGTCTGGAGCCGCGCCAGCGCCGGGACGTCCTCCCGGCGCGGCCGCCACAGGAGCTCGGGCCGGCGCCGCGCCGCGCCGATGCCCGAGCACGGCGCATCGACCAGCACGCGGTCGAAGCTGCCCGGTCGCAGAGCGGGCCGTGCGGCGTCCTGGACGAGGAGCCTCGCGGAGACGCCGAGCCGCTCGACCGTCTCCGCCACCAGGCGCACCCTCCCCTCCCCGGCGTCCGCGGCGAGGACCCCGCCGGCGCGGCAGGCGATGTCCGACGCCTTCCCCCCCGGCCCGGCGCACAGATCCGCCACGCGCTCCCCGGGCTGCGGATCGAGGACGTCGACCACCCAGGCGGAGGACTCGTCCTGGGCCGTCATCCAGCCATCGTCGAAGCCGGGCACGCGCTGGGGCGCGACCCCGCTGGCCAGCCTGAGCGTCCGCTCGTGCAGCCGACCGCGTTCGAAGCTGATGCCCGCGTCTCCGAGGCGTCGCTCGATCTCGGAGGCGTCGCTGCGGCAGGGGTTCAGCCGGATCGTCGTCGGGGCCGGGGAGGCGAAGGCCATGGCGGCCTCTTCCGCCTGGTCGCCGAGTTGCCGGCGGAGCTCGCGGACCGCCCACGGCGCGAGTCCGCTTCGGATCGCGAGCCGATCGATCGCGCCGCCCGTCACCGCCCGCGGTCCGGAGGCAGCGAGACGCCGAAGGACAGCGTTCACGAAGCCGCGCTCGGAGGCGCCGACGAGCGCGACCGTCTCGCTCACCGCGGCGTGATCGGGCACGCGCGTGTGCAGGAGCTGGTAGGCGCCGAGCCGCAAGGCCGCCCGGGCCGTGGGAGGAGCCTTCGTCAGCGGCTTGCGCAGGAGCGGAGCGAGGGCGTGATCGATCGCCGGCAGCCGCCGAAGGGTCCCGTAGACGAGCTCCGTGACGAGGTCGGCGTCCTGGTGCCCGAGGCGCGCGCGGCGGATCTGGCCCCGCAGCGCGAGGTTCGAGTACGCGCCGTGCTCGGTGACCCGGCGGATCACCTCGAGCGCGACGCGACGCGGGTCAGTCCGCGCCGAGGACCTCTCCCGGGGCCGGTCGGTAGCCGCGGACGAAGTCCCCGCCGCTGATCCGCCGCCGGCCCTCCGGGACGACCTCGAGGAGCGCGACCGCTCCCCGCGCCGCGGCGACCCTGATCCCATCGTTCGACACCTCCATGATCGCGCCGGGCTCGCCGGATCCATCCACCGCCGCCGCCCGAAGCACCTTCAGGACCTTCCCTCGGTACCGTGTCCTCGCACCGGGATCCGGCGCCAGCGCGCGGACCCGTCGCACGAGCGCCGGCGCCTCCTCGCGCCAGTCGAGCCACTCCTCCTCCCGGGAGATCTTCGGCGCGAGCGTCGCGGTCGCCCCGTCCTGCGGGCGCTCGTTCGCCTGACCCCGCCCCAGCAGGTCGAGGGCCTCGAGGAGGAGGTCCGCGCCACGGCGCGCGAGGCGGTCGCCCAGCGTCCCCGCGTCATCGTCCTCGCGGATCGGCTCCTCCGCCGAGATCAGCAGCGGTCCGGTGTCCATGCCCTCGTCCATCCGCATGATCGTGACCCCCGTGGTCGTCGCCCCCGACAGGATCGCGCGCCGCACCGGGTCGGCCCCGCGCAGCGAAGGCAGGAGGGAGAAGTGCACGTTCAAGGGATACGCGAGGTCGAGCACGTGACGCGGGAGGATCTCGCCGTACGCGACGACCACGAGCGCCTCGGCTCCGGCGGCACGCAGCGCCTCGAACCCCTCGCCCGTCCGGACGGTCCCTGGCTCCACGAGCGGCAGGCCGAGCCTCCGCGCGGCATCGGCGACGGCCGTCGGACGGAGCTTCCCGCCCCGCCCCGCCGGCCGGGGCGGGCGCGTCCCGACGATCGCGACGTGGTGGTCGGAGCCGGCGAGCGCCTCCAGGGACGGGACGGACCAGGCGTCGCTCCCGAGGAAGGCGACCCGCACCTACAGCGCGCGGCTCGGGTCCGGGATCGACTCGGCCAGCCCGAGCGCCTGATCGCGGATCGCCGCCAGCGCCTGCTTGCGCTCCTCACCCTCGAGCCGGTCGACGAAGAGAACGCCGTCGATGTGATCGACCTCGTGCTGCAACACGCGCGCGAGGAGATCCTCGCCTTCGATCCGGACCGGACGGCCGGCGGTGTCGCGAGCCTCGCACACGACCCGGCGCGCGCGCTTCACCGGGAAGTACAGGCCGGGGATCGACAGGCATCCCTCCTCCCCCACCTGCTCGCCCTCGAACCCCGACAGCACCGGGTTGACGAGCGCGTGGGACCCCTCGCCCACGTCGAAGACGATCATCCGGATGCTCCGACCCACCTGGGGCGCGGCGAGGCCTACCCCAGGGGCGTCGTGCATGGTCTCGATCATGTCCTCGGCGAAGCGCTGGAGCGAGTCGTCGAAGGTCTCCACGGGGCGAGCGCGCTCACGCAGGACCGGGTCGCCGAACGTCTTGATCGGAAGGATCGCCATCGCGCTCTCCTGTCTAGATGTCGGGGTTCGCCTCGACGCGGGTCACCACGCCGAGGTGCTCCATCACCCAGGCGCGGAAGGCGCCGACCGCGTCCGGGCGGATCGTGACCAAGGATACCGTCTCGTCGCCGACGGGGGTTGAGAGCACGGAGACGGGAGGTGGGTCGATGTCCCCGAGCGCCGCCGGGAGATCGGGGGTGCCGCGGAGGCGGAAGATGGGGTGACCGGGGGGGAACCCGGCCTCCGCGCGCCGCGCCGCCTCGTGCGCGTGGAGGTGCCACGGGTCCCAGCGGACGAGCGCCTGCACGATCGCGTCGCCCGGCTCGGCGGTCTGAACGAC
>DATLGG010000168.1:0-2874 GCA_035540615.1 Actinomycetota bacterium
TCTTCTTCTCCTCGAGCGTCTCCATGGTCTCAGCCTGGCGCTCCGCGAGGGTGTCGAGGTCGCTCCGGCGGCGGCGCAGCTCCTCCTGCAGCACGCTGACCCGGACCACGAGGTCCGCATCCTCCTGCGCCAGCTGGTCGAGGAAGACCATCCGGTCGGAGAACTCGCTGAAGGAGTCGGCCGCCAGCAGCAGCTCGAGGGTGCTCGAGGGACCGAGCTGGTAGAACTCCCGCGCCCGCTTCCCGAGCCGGCCCTGCAGCGCCGTGACCCGTCGGCGGGAATCCCGCATCCGCTTCTTCAGCTCGCCCATCTGCTCCTGCGTGAGGATGAGCCTGCCGCGTGCCGCCTCGTACTCCGCCGTCGCGGCGGCGGCCTCGCGGTCGATCTTCGCGAGGCGGGCCTTCGCCTCCTTCAGCTTCTCGCCCGTGCTCTGGGCGCCCACGGGGTGCGCGAAGAGCGCCGCGAGGAGGAGGGATGCGAGGGCGACGGCGGTGCGGGTACGTCGCATCGTCATATCGCTCGAGGTCTCCGGTCGTATCGACACGGGCTGGGGAACCGGCCTCCCGTACCCTATCAACGGCTCCGCCCGACCATCAACCAGCCGGTGGTAGGCTCCCCCCGATGCGGGACGACGGCGTCATCGACACGCTCGGCAGCCTGGCGCTCTTCGCCGACCTCTCGCGACCCGAGCTCGAGTCGGTCGCGCACACGTGGGAGGAGGAGTGGCACCCGGAGGGGCAGCGGATCCTCCGCCAGGGCTTCACCGGCAACAACTTCTACGTGATCCTCGAGGGGGAGGCGGCGGTCCGGATCGACGGTCAGGACCGCGCCACCCTCGGCAAGGGCGACTTCTTCGGCGAGGTCTCGGTCCTCCTCGGAGAGCCGCCGACGGCCGACGTGGTGGCGACGCGGCCCCTCCACTGTCTCGTGCTCGGAGGACCCGACGTCGAGGGGTTCCTCATCGGGCTCCCCAAGCTGATGTTCCGCCTGCTCCAGGCCGAGGCCCGCCGCCTGCGGAACACGATCCAGTGGCGCGCGTAGCGCGGCCGTCGCACCCGCCGGGCAGATACCCGGTCGTCATCGTCGGCAGCGGTCCCGGGGGCATCCAGATGTCGTACGCGCTTTCACGCCTCGGCGTCGAACATGCCTTCCTCTCCGCCGACGACGCACCGGCCGGGATGTTCCAGCGCTTCCCGTTCTTCCAGCGCCTGATCTCCTGGACGAAGCCGTACGCGCCGCACGAGCGCGGTACGAGGGCCTACCAGCGCTACGACTGGAACTCCCTGATCGCCGAGGACCCCGCGCACAACGCGCTCGTCCCACGGCGGATGGACGGCACATCCTCGTTCCCGTCCCGCGAGGAGATGGAGCTCGGCATCGCGGACTTCGTGCGGCGGACGCGGATGAAGATCCGCTACGGGTGCCGCTGGGAGGGCACGAGCCGCGAGGAGGATGGCTCCGGCTTCACGATCCACACCTCCGACGGCGACTATCGATGCGGCGTGTTCGTCTGCGCCGTCGGGATGACGGAGGCGTGGAAGCCCGACATCCCGGGCCTCGACCGGGTCCCGCACTACGTCAACGTGAAGCAGGCTCGGCGGTACGCGGGCAAGGACATCGTCATCATCGGGAAGCGCAACTCCGGCTTCGAGCTGGCGGACGGGCTGCTTCCGTGGGCCCGGACGATCACGCTCGTCTCGCCTCGCCCGACCCGCCTGTCGATCCAGATCTACTCGCCGGCCGCAGCGCGGGCGCGCTACATGCAGCCGTACGAGGAGCACGTGCTCGGCTCCGGCGGGGTCTACGTCCTCGACGCGGCGATCGAGCGGGTGAGCCGCGGGAGCGACGGGTGGAAGGTGATCGCCCAGGGCACGACCGCGCCCGGAAGGATCGTGCTGCCGGCCGACGAGGTGATCGCCGCGACCGGCTTCGGGACGCCGCTGCGCGACCTCGGCGACCTCGGCGTGAAGACCTTCTTCAGCAACCGCCTCCCGTCGCAGACGCCGTGGTGGGAGTCGGCGACGGTGCCGGGCATCTACTTCGCGGGGTCGATCACCCAGGGATCGATCGGACTCAAGAAGTACGGGCAGGTCAGCAGCTCCGCGTCGGTCCACGGCTTCCGCTACAACGCGCTCGTGCTCGCGCGCCACCTCGCCGAGACGCGGTTCGGCGTCCGGCCGCGCCGCCGGAAGATGCGGGCGGACGCGGTGGCCGGATACCTGCTCAAGGAGGCCGCGGAGGCGCCGGAGCTGTGGAACCAGCGTTCGTACCTGTGCCGCTCGGTGGTGGCGGATGCGGGGCGCGGGATCGTCGACGACGGGATCGTGCCCCTCGCCCAGTTCGTCGACGCTCCGGGACCCGACGGCGTCGCCGTCACGGTGGAGACGACCGACACCGGCGTGATGCAGCCGGCGATCTACGTGCGCTCCGGGGGCCGGGTCGAGGAGCACATCCTCGAGACCGATCCGCTGCTGCGCTTCCGCACGCGGGACAACCGCGCGCGGCTCGATGCGATCCTGAAGGGGCTGTTCGACTGAGAGGAGCGGAGATGGCGAACCCGTCCGACGACGAGCTGAGGGAGATCTACGCGAGCGCGAAGACGATCGCGGTGGTGGGCGCGTCTGCCGACGACTCGAAGCCGGCGCACACGATCCCCCGGTACCTCCAGCGGCACGGGTACCGCGTGATCCCGGTGAACCCGCGCGGCGGCGAGATCCTCGGCGAGAAGGTCTACGAGAAGCTGACGGACATCGAGGAGCCGGTCGACGTCGTCGACGTCTTCCGCCCCTCGCCGGAGACGCCCGACATCGCGCGGGACGCGGTGCAGATCGGGGCGAAGGTGCTCTGGCTCCAGCAGGGGATCGAGCACGAGGA
>DATLGG010000169.1:0-2264 GCA_035540615.1 Actinomycetota bacterium
CCCCCACCTCCTCCTCCGGAGGACCCGCCGAAGCCGATCCACGAGCAGGTGATCGAGCGGGTGTGCAGCGAGGTCGAGAAGGTGAGCGGGCAGGAGCTCGGCCCGCCCTGCTAGGCTCCCGGCCTGCATGAGGCATGCAGGCCGCCGCATCTGGTCCTCCGCGCTGATCGCGCTCGTGCTCGCTTCGCTCGCCGCGCTGGGCCTCGGTGCCGGGGTCTTCCACGGGCTCCAGCTACGCCTGACCGACACCCTGTTCCCGGCGGTGGCGGCCGACCCGCGGATCGCCGTCGTCGGGTTCGACGACCGCAGCCTCAGCGAGGTTCAGCGGTGGCCGTGGGACCGTGACCTGCACGCGCGGCTGATCGACGCGCTCGCGGCGGACGGCGCGGCGCTCGTCGGCTACGACGTCACCTTCTCGGAGCCGAGCGAGCCGGAGGACGACCGGGAGCTCGGACGGGCGATCCGCGAGGCGGGGAACGTCGTGTTGGGCGCGACCGCCACCTTCGAGGGACGGGGCGAGCGGGTGTTGCGCGCCGCTCGGTTCGAACCGCCCGTCCCGGCGATCGCCGAGGGCGCGGCGGCCATCGCCCATGTCAACGTGATCCCCGACCCGGGTGACGGCGTCGTGCGCTCGATCCCCCTCGTCGTCGAGACCCCCGACGGCGAGCTGGTCCCGTCGCTGTCGTTCGCGCTCTACCTCCTCGAGGGTCGCGCGGGCGGCCCGATCACGTTCCGGCCCGAGGGGATCCAGGCGGGCGGCACGCTCGTTCCCACGGGGCGTCAGGCGAACCTCGACGTGAACTTCGCCGAAGGCTTCGACGTCTACCCGGCCGTCGACGTCCTCGAGGGGAACATCCCGCCGGGGACCTTCCGCGACCGCATCGTGCTGGTGGGCGCGACGGCGATCGGCCTGGGGGACATCAAGATCACGCCGCTCGACAAGGCATCCGGGCAGCCGGGGGTGCTCGTGCACGCGAACGCCCTCAGCACCGTGCGCAACGCCGCGTACCTGACGCCCCTCGGGAGGGCGCCCTCGGTCGCGCTCGTCTTCCTGCTCGCGCTGTTGGTCGCGCTGGCGGTCGCCTTCCTCGGCGTCTGGCTTTCGCCGATCGTGACGGCGGGGATCGGCGTCGGCTACGCGATGCTTGCGTTCCAGCGGTTCGATCGGGGGCAGGTCCTTAACCTCGTCTACCCGGCGATCGCGATCGTGCTCGCGTACCTCGCGGCCCTCGCCTTCCGCTACCTCACAGAGGTCCGGGAGCGGCGGCGCGTGACGCGGACCTTCACGCGCTACCTCGCCGGCGACGTGGTCGAGGAGGTGCTCGCCTCGCCCGAGGAGGCGTTCGCCACCCTTCAGGGCGTCGAGCGGCCGATCTCGGTCCTGTTCGCGGACCTCCGGGGGTTCACGTCCGCGTCGGAAGGGGCGACCCCCCGGGAGGTGGTGGCCGCGCTGAACGTCTACCTCGACGCGATGACGCAGGCGGTGATGGCGGAGGGCGGAACGATCGACAAGTTCATGGGCGACTGCGTGATGGCGTTCTGGAACGCGCCCCGGGAGGATCCCGAGCACGCGGACAAGGCCGTCCGCGCGGCCGTCGGCATGCTGGACCGGATCGACCGGGCCGTCGTCGAGAAGGAGGAGGCGCGCCTCCTCCAGGTGAAGGGGTGCGGGGTCGGGGTGGCGACCGGCGAAGCGGTCGTCGGGAACATCGGCTCGAGCGAGCGCCTCGACTACACCGTCGTCGGGGACACGGTCAACACCGCGAGCCGTCTCTGCGGCGTTGCCGCTGCCGGCCAGGTGGTCGTGACGGCGGAGACCGCCCGGCAGGTGGAGGGGAAGGTGCGTCTCGCGGACCTCCCGCCGCTCGCCGTCAAGGGGAAGCGGGAGCCCCTGCGCGTCTTCCAGGTCCTGCGCGAGGGGCAGGAGGCTCAGGCCTTCGAGGAAGGCGCGGTGCTCGACGCGACGGAGGACAAGGGGCATTTCGAGACGCCGGTGGAGGCCCCGCCCAAGGCCGCCGGCTACACACCCGTCGAGCCCCGCCCCGAGCAGCCTCCCCAAGCCTGACCCTGTCCCGCCGGGGGGCCCGGCGACCCCCCGCCCACTGTTGGGAAGGTCGGCGGCACCCTGTTCGCGAGCTGCATGCTGCTGTGACGTCATGGCGTCACTCCGGGGACGAACGCGCTGGTCGTGGGCGCGACATGCTGCCATGGCGCCATCGCAGCATGATGGTCGGCTTGGGAGGGAGGCCGCCGCTCTCGGAGGG
>DATLGG010000170.1:0-2723 GCA_035540615.1 Actinomycetota bacterium
GGGTGGGGGCGGATCCCGGGCGGCAAGGGACTCGTGGGGCGGATCGGCCGCGACGCCATCCTGCTCACGACCGTGAGCGAATGGACCCGCCAGATCCTGCGTGACGCGGTGGGGCCCCGGCCGCGCATCGAGCTCCTCCCACCGGGCATCGACACGGATCTCTTCCACCCGAGCGTCTCCGACGAGGAGGTCCGGGACAGGCATCGCCTCTGGGACGACCCCGTGATCTGCTGCGTCTCGCGCACGGTCGCGCGGAAGGGCCAGGACCAGGTCATCGAGGCGCTCCCCCGGATCGCCGCCGAGGTCCCGAACGTGCGCTTCCTCGTCGTCGGGTCGGGGCCGCACGAACGGAAGCTCTGGGAGCTCGCGCGTGCCCGGCGGGTGGAGCATCGCGTCGTGTTCGCGGGCGAGGTCCCCTACCACGAGCTGCCGATGTACTTCCGGGCCGGCGAGGTCTTCGCGATGCCGAGCCGGCCGCGGTGGTTCGGCCTCGAGGTCGAGGCACTGGGGGCCGTGTACCTCCAGGCCTACGCGGTCGGTCGCCCGTGCGTGATCGGCGCCTCCGGCGGCGCCCCGGAGGCCGCGCTCGACGGCGACGCGGGGATCGTCGTCGACGGCACGAGCGCCGGAGAGGTCGCGGGCGCGATCCTCTCGCTCCTGCGGGACCCGGAGCGCGCGGAGAAGATGGGCGCCGCCGGCGCAGCGTGGGTCCACCGCGACCTCGGCTGGGGAACGATCGCCGCCCGGCTCCGGGACCTGCTGGCCGATTGCCTTCGGGGGCGGCGGTGACGATCCGAGCCAAGGCGCCTCTGCGCATCAGCTTCGCCGGCGGCGGGACCGACGTCGAGCCGTACCCCACCGAGCACGGCGGCGCCGTCCTCTCGGCGACGATCGACCTGTACGCGTTCGCCTCGCTGCAGCCGCGGGACGACGGCGAGCATTCGGTCGAGACCGACGACGGCGGCTCCGCCCGCTACGCCTCCCGGCAGGACCTCGTCTTCGACGGCCACCTCGACCTCGTGAAGGCGGTCCTGCGGCACACGGCCCCCGACCGCGGGTTCGACCTGCATCTGTCGAGCGACGCCCCGCCCGGCTCGGGTCTCGGGACCTCGTCCGCGCTCGTGGTCGCGATGTTGGCGGCCCTCGGAGAAGCGACGCGCGAGCCGGTGACGCCGTACGAGCTCGCCAGTCGTGCCTACCAGGTGGAGCGGGTCGACCTGCGTCAGGCCGGCGGGATGCAGGATCAGTACGCGTCCGCGTTCGGCGGGTTCAACTTCATCGAGTTCTTCGGGCCCGACCGGGTGATCGTGAACCCGTTGCGGATCCGGTCGGACGTCCTCAACGAGCTGCACGGGTCGCTCCTGCTGTGCCACACGGGCATCACCCGGACCTCGGGGGGGATCCTGCGCCGGCAGGTCGCCGGGTACCGCTCCGGCGAGACGGTCGACACGCTCGGGCGGATCCGGGACCTCGCGGTCGAGATGAAGGAGGCGCTGCTGGTCGGCGACCTCGACCGGTTCGCGAAGGGCCTGACGCGCGGGTGGGAGGAGAAACGCACGCTCGCGGAGGGGATCACGAACGATCGCGTCGAGGACCTCTACCAGCGGGCGATGGCGTCGGGAGCGATCGCGGGGAAGCTCCTGGGGGCCGGGGGCGGAGGGTTCCTCCTCCTGTTCTGCCCGTTCCGGCGCCGCGCCCGGGTCGCGGAGGCGATGGAGTCCGCGGGCGCCCGGGTCGTTCGGTTCCACTTCGAGGAGCGGGGGGCGGAGACGTGGCGAGCGCGCTGAGCCCGGCGCGATCGGAGGAGGCGGCCCCCGCGCGCCCGGCGGTCTTCCTGGACCGCGACGGAACCCTGATCGAGGATCCGGGCTACCTCGGCGACCCCGACGGCGTGGTGCTGATCGAGGGCGTGCCCGATGCGCTCCGACGGCTCGCCTCGACCGGGTACGCCCTCGTCGTCATCTCGAACCAGGCCGGCGTCGCCCGCGGGCTCTTCGACGAGGACGCGGTGCGGGCGGTGAACGCGCGGGTGGAGGAGCTGCTCGCGGAGCACGGGGCCAGGATCGACGCGTGGCACTGGTGCGTGCACCATCCGGACGTGACCGGCCCCTGCGCCTGCCGCAAGCCGGGGACCGAGCTGCTCGAACGGGCAGCGCGCGAGCTCGGCCTCGACCTCGGCGCGTCGTGGATGGTCGGGGATCACCCGACCGACGTCCAGGCAGGGATCCGGGCCGGCGGACGCGGCATCATGGTCCTGACGGGCCACGGTGGTCACGGAACCGCGCCCCCAGGCCATCCGGTGGTCGCCGATCTTCGGGCCGCGGCGGACCTGATCCTGGGCGCAGGCCGCTAGACGCGTCAACCCGACTGGGCGTAGATTCAGCGCTATGGGAGCGGAGGGACCTTGGTGACGCTCGAGGTCGAGCACACCGGCGACACGTTCCGCCTCAAGGGCGAGCTGGATATCGCCGCTGAGGAGGCGCTGATGCAAGCCCTCGAGCCGGAGCTGGAGGCGGGCCGCGAGGTCATCTTGGACCTCGGTGGACTCGAGTTCATCGACAGCAGCGGGGTCCGCTGCCTGATCCGGGCGGCGAACGCCGTCGGCTCCGGCGGCCGGGTCGTCCTGCGCGACCCGCTCCCACCGGTCCGCCGGGTGTTCGAGCTCATGCGGGTGGATACGATCCCCAACGTGGCGGTCGAACCGAGCGGCGGCTCCCCATGAT
>DATLGG010000171.1:0-2383 GCA_035540615.1 Actinomycetota bacterium
CAGCACGCTCGTACCGACGTTCCCGGTCGCTCCGACGACGACGACGTGCATGCGGGCGGCGTGCCCGCGTGGGGCGGCCGCTATGCGTCGTCGAGCCGGCGCATCTCGTCGAGCGCCTCCTGCGCGCGCTCGTGGATCGCCCGCCGCCGCTCCTCGATCGACCGCGGCTCGTCGACCTCGTCGACGGGTTGCCCCTCCGACGCGTCGAACTCGTCGCGGTCCTCCGCTGCCTCGCGTGCCTCCGCGAGCTTCCGCCGCAGCTCCTCCGCCGGCTCAGGCACGGCTCCGGTGTCCGCGGGCGCGCTCCGCCTCCCGCGGACGAGACGCACGAGCGCCGCGAGCCCGAGCGCCCCGCCGATCCCCGTGAGCAGCCGCTTCATCGACCCGATGCTACTCTGACGGCGCTTCCCGCCTCGTCTCGCACGCGCTCGTTCCCGCACGTGCCTGCCGGCGAGGCCGCCTAAGACCAGGGGAAGCCATGCCGAAAGGAGCCAGGGGAACGTGATCGACTACGAAATCTTGCTGATGCTGGACCCCGACCTGGGCGAGGAGCGCCAGGAGGAGATCGTCAAGCGCACGCGCGGCCTCGTCGAGGGCGGCGGCGGCACGTGGGCCGGCCAGGACTCGTGGGGGCGGCGCAAGCTCGCCTACGAGATCGACCACAAGGCGGAGGGGGTCTACCACCTGCTCTCGTTCACGGCCGAGCCGGAGACGCTCGACGAGATCTCGCGCGTGCTGAAGATCGACGACGGCGTGATGCGCCACATGGCGACACGTCGGTACAAGCCTGGCTCGACTCAGCCGGTAGCGGCGGGCGGCCCTGCGCGCGAGGATGCAGCGGACACCGACATCCCGCTGGAGGAGGAGTAATGCCCGCGAACATCAACAGCGTCGTCCTCGTCGGCAACCTGACGCGCGACCCGGAGCTGCGCCACACCCCGTCGGGGATGGCCGTCTGCTCGCTGCGGCTCGCGGTCAACTCACGGCGCAAGGACGAGACCGGCCAGTGGGCCGACAAGCCGAACTACTTCGACGTCACCGTGTGGGGCCAGCAGGGCGAGAACTGCGCGCAGTACCTCGCGAAGGGCCGCCCCGTCGGCGTCCAGGGCCGCCTCGAGTGGCGCGAGTGGGACGCGCAGGACGGCACGAAGCGGCAGGCGGTCGAGGTCGTCGCCGACAACGTCCAGTTCCTGGGCGGCCGCGGTGACGGCGAGTCCGGCGGCGGCGGCTTCGTTCCCCAGGGCGCGGCTGCGCCCGCTGCGGCGGACTTCCCGTCCTCCGCAGCCGACGACGACATTCCGTTCTAGGAGAGACGATGGCACAGCCGAAGACACAGGAGCGGTCGCGCAAGCGCCCCGGCTCGGCCGCCGCCCCCGGGCGCCGCAAGAGCTGCCTCTTCTGCAAGGACAAGGTCGAAGAGGTCGATTACAAGAACGTCAACCAGCTCCGGCGCTACATCTCGGAGAAGGGCAAGATCCGCAACCGCCGCATCACGGGCGCATGCCGGCGCCACCAGCGCCAGGTCGCGGTGGCCGTGAAGCGGGCGCGCGAGATGGCGCTCCTGCCGTACGTGGAGCAGCGCTAGTGGACGTCATCCTGCTCAAGGACGTCGAGAAGGTCGGCCTCCGCGGCGAGGTCGTCAGCGTCGCCCGCGGCTACGCGCGCAACTACCTGCTCCCGCGGAAGCTGGCCGAGGCGGCGACGCCCGGCCGGGTCGCGGAGCTGAAGCGGATCGACGAGCAGCGCGCACGGCACGAGGCACGGTCGGTCGAGCAGGCGCGGGAGGTCGCTGACGCCCTCGGCAAGACCGTGCTTCGCTTCGAGGTGAAGGCGGGCCCGACCGGTTCGCTGTTCGGCTCCGTGACCGCGACCGACATCGCCGACGAGCTCTGGCGGACGCGGAAGATCCGGATCGACCGGCGCAAGATCGAGATCGACACGCTGAAGCGGATCGGCCGCTACAGCGTCCCGGTCCACGTCTTCGAGGACGTGACGGCGGAGGTGAAGACGCTCGTCGTCCCCGAGGGCGGAGAGCTGCCGCCGGAGGAGGAGCTCGCCGCGATGGAGGCCGCCGAGCGCGCGGCTGCCGGCGAGGAGCCGGCAGCCTCCGAGGTGCCCGCCGACGAGGCGCCGCTCGCGGAGGCCGAGGGCCCCGCCGAGATCGAGGCGCTCGAAGAGGCCGCTCCCGCCGAGGCGCCCGCGGACGGGTCGGACGAGGGCGCAGAGGCCGAGGAGACGGCGGCGCCGTAGGTCCTTTCCACAGCGTGCTCCACAACGTGTGGAGCACGCTGTGAACTTCCCGCATCTTCCGCCCTGTCCGCTGTGGACAGGTGCCACGGTCGGTGCCCGTTCCCGTCCGAGCCCTTGGGGATACTGACGGAAC
>DATLGG010000172.1:0-11000 GCA_035540615.1 Actinomycetota bacterium
GCACGAGGGTCCGCCGGCAGACGCGGCAGTAGCGGGCGAGGATCTTCCCCTCCTTGAGCCCGCGGAGGTACTCGCTGATCGCGATCCCGGTGTCCCAGGCGTAGCGCGCGTCGACCTGGTGGTCCACCGCCCCGATCGCCTTCTTGAAGTCGTCGTCCTTGAGGTAGGTCGGGCCGAGGAAGACGTCCGGCTTCGTCACGTGGGGCTCCTCCCGCCTCCGCGCCGTCACTTGCCCATCACCACCACGGTGCCGACCTGCATCAGGTCGCCCCACGCCTGCGCGACGCCCTTGCGCGGGTCGCCCGGAACCTGCCGCTTGCCGGCCTGCCCCGAGAGCTGCCAGTAGAGCTCAGCGATCTTCATGAGCCCTGCCGCGGCGATCGGGTTCCCGACGCCGAGCAACCCGCCCGAGGGCGTCGAGGGGAGATCGCCGTCGCGGTTCAGCACGCCGTCCTTCATCGCCTCCGGCGCCTTCCCCTTGTCGAAGAGCATCAGCCCCTCGAGGTGGTGCAGCTCCTTGTAGTCGAAGGGGTCGTAGGCCTCCGCGATGTGGATCTCCTTCCGCGGCTCGCGGATGCCGGCCATGTCGTACGCCTGGCGTGCGGCGTACTCCACGTAGCGCGGGTAGTAGAGGTCGCGGTTCGTCCAGTAGGCGGTGTCGAGGTGCCAGCCGACGCCGTCGATCCACACCGGCCGGTTCGTGAGGCGCTTCGCCTTGTGCTCGGCGGCGAGGACGATCGCGACCGCGCCGTCGGAGACCGGCGAGACGTCGAGACGCTGGACCGGCCACGCGAGCGTCTCGGACTTCAGGACGTCGTCCACGGTGATGTTCGGGTCGCCGAGGAGCGCCGCGGGGTGATCCGCCGCGTTGCGCTTGTTCTTGACCGACACCGCGGCGATGTCCTTCTTCTCGAGACCGTGGACCGTCATGTAGCGGTTCATCTCGAGCGCGAAGATCCACAGCAGGTTCGGGCCGAGCGGCCGCTCGAGGATGTTGTCGAAGATCGTGATGAAGGCGCCCTGCGCGTGCGGCTGGACCGAGGACATCTTCTCCTCGGCGACGACGAGGCAGGTGTCGAACATCCCGCTCGCGACCTGGTACCAGCCGTGGATCGTGACGAAGACGCCGGTGCCGCCGCCGACGAACGTCCGGAAGTAGGGCTTGCCCCACGCGCCGGCGCCGTCGGCGAGGTACTCGCCCTTCATGTGCACGCCGTCGAACGCGTCCGGAGCCGATCCCATCGCGACGCAGTCGATGTCGTCGAGCGTCATCTCGGCGGACTCGAGCGCCGCCTTCGCTGCCTGCCAGGCGAGCTCCTTGCCCGTCTCCTGGGCCCGGCGGACGAACTTCGTCATCCCCGCCCCGACGACCGCGACCCGCTGCCCCATCTAGGAACCCCTCCTGGCGTACTCGATCATCTGGACGCGGTTCCCATCCGGATCCACCAGGCTGGCGAACCGCGCGTAGCCCTCGACCTCGCCGAGGTGGTCGTCGAGCGGAACCCCGCGCCCGGCCAGGTCGGCCCGCGCGGCGTCGAGGTCCTCGACGCGGAAGACCGCCGTCGCCCCGCCGGTCTCGGTCCGACGACCCTCGATCGCCCCGTGCAGGGCCAGGTGCACGTCACTGCCGGTGTCGAACATCGCCCACGAGCCGCCCTCACGCCGCAGGAGCCGAAGCCCGAGGGTTCCCTCGTAGAAGGAGACGGCGCGGTCCATGTCCTCGGTCCAGTAGTAGACGTGGTCGAGGGGCCCGAGCTTCACGCGACCACCTCGTCGGCGGCGTAGACGGCGACGGCGGCGCTCGACGTCGGGACGCCGCGCCAGGACTGGGCGATCGCGACGTCGGCGTCCTCGAGCTGTCGCTCGCCCGCCTCCCCGCGGAGCTGCAGGACGCACTCGAAGGTGCGCGCAAGACCGTTCGCCTCGAAGAGGTTCCCGACCCCGAGCGATCCGCCGGAGACGTTCACCGGCAGGTCGCCGTCGGCCGCGAAGGCGCCCTCCTCGAGCATCGGGCCGGCCTCGCCCTGCCGCGCGAGTCCGAGCGCCTCGAGGCTCATGAGCTCGCGGTACGAGTAGAGGTCGTCGACCTCGGCGAGGTCGACCTCGTTCGCGGGGTTCGAAAGGCCCGCCATGCGGTACGCGCGCTTCGCGGCGCGCTTCACGTAGTCGGCCTCCTCCCACGAGCGGCTCTCCAGGCTCGGGCTGCCCGTGTCCCAGCCGATCCCGACGACCCAGACCGGGGAGTCGGAGAGATCGCGCGCGACGTCGCCGTCGGCGAGCACCGCGACGATGCACCCGTCCGCGCGCTGAGCGGCGTCGAGGCGGCGGAGCGGCCACCAGGTGGGATCGGACCCGAGCACGTCCTCCGCCGAGAGGTCCGCCGGGTGCGCCGCGTGCGGGTTGTCGAGGGCGTTGCGGCGGTTCTTCTCGACGACCAGGGCGCACTGCTCGTCGGTCTGGCCCGTCGCCTCGAGGTAGCGGTTCATCTCGAGCCCGGCGACCGCGAGCGGCGAGACGTCCAGCGGCCGGTTGTAGACCGGATCCATCGCGAACTGGTGGATCGACCCGAGCGAGAGGATGTCGGAGGCCTTCGAGTGGCCCTCGACAGCGACCACCTTCGCCGCGCCCGAGCGGATCAGCATCACGGCGGTCGCGATCGCGTACAGGCCGTCGGCGGTCACCGTCTGGACCGGGCGCAGGGCCGCACCGATCTGGTCGGGGACGTACTCGTCGAAGATCGAGGTCCCTTCCCAGAAGTCCTCGGCCGCCGTGACGAACTGGTCGACGTCCTTCCGAGGGTCGATGCCCGCGTCGTCGTACGCGCGGACAGCCGCCTCGAAGGTCAGCTCCTTGTACGACAGGCCCGCCGTGATCGGCGCGAAGCCGGCGTGCCCGATTCCCACGATCGCAACCCGGTTCCCCATGAGCGGCCGGAGTCTAGCAAAGGCCCGTCGGCCGGCACGAATCCGTCACCCGACGTGGGCGATCTCGCCGAAGGAGACCGTCCGGCCGTCGACGACGAGGCCGCCGCGGTCGTCGATGCGCTCGGCCAGGCCTTCCACGACCCGCCCGTCGACGGTGGTGGCGCGGACCCGGCGACCGATCGTGTCGCAGATCTCGCGGTAGGCGGAGACGATGCGGCGGCCGTGGCCGGCGGACCCCGGCGCCCAGGCGGCGCGGAAGCCGTGGAGGAAGCCGGCGAGCAGCTCGAGCGGCTCGGCCGGGCTCCCCTCGATCGCGAGACTCGTGGCCACCTCGGCGAGCTCCGCTGGGAAGTCCTCCTCGGCCTGGGCCACGTTCACGCCGACGCCCAGGAACAGGACCTCGAGCTCCTCCCCCTGGACGCGGGCCTCGGTGAGGATCCCGCCGACCTTCCGGCGGCCGGCGAGGAGGTCGTTCGGCCACTTGGACCGGACGGCGACCCCGGCCACCTCCCGACACGCCCGCGCCATCTCGGCGGCGGCCAGCAGGCTCGTCAGCGAGGCCTCGGCGGGGTGGAGGGGTGGGCGGAGCAGGAGCGTGAACTGCAGGAGCTTCCCGGGGACCGAGTGCCAGGTCCTCCGCTCGCGTCCGCGGCCCGCCGTCTGGTGCCCGGTCGCGATCACGGTCCACGAGGGCGCACCGCGCGCGGCGAGGACGAGGGCCTCGTCGTTCGTCGAAGCCGTCTCGTCGAACCAGACCGGTGGAGCGTCGATCCCGGCGCGCTGGACCGCCTGCTCCAGGCTATGCTGGCTCACGCCCCGAAGCCTATCCAACGGGAGCGAGCACATGGCTGAGACACGGGTGCTGATCGCGAACCGCGGCGAGATCGCCGTGCGCGTCATCCGGACGTGCCGCGAGCTCGGCATCCCAACCATCGCCGTGTACTCCGACGCCGACCGCGACGGCCTGCACGTGGAGATGGCCGACGAGGCCTACCGCATCGGCCCGGCGACCCCGTCGCAGTCGTACCTGAACGTCGCCGCGATCCTCGACGCAGCCGCCCGTGGGCGCGCGACGCACGTGCACCCTGGCTACGGGTTCCTCTCCGAGAACCCCGACTTCGCCCGCGCGTGCGCCGACGCGGGCCTCACGTTCATCGGGCCGCCGCCGGAGGCGATGGAGATGATGGGCGACAAGGCGGCCGCTCGACGCGCAGCCGAGTCCGTCGGGGTGCCGGTGATCCCCGGCGTCTCCGAGCCGGTGAGCCTCGAGCAGGCGCGCGAGGTGGCCTCGTCGATCGGCTACCCGATGGCCGTGAAGGCCGCGTTCGGGGGCGGCGGCCGCGGGATGCACCTGATCGAGGACGCCTCCGCCCTCGACGAGTCCCTCGAGCGGTCCGCGCGCGAGGCGAAGGCGTACTTCGGGCGCCCCGAGGTCTACCTCGAGCGCTACATCGCGCGCGCGCACCACGTCGAGGCGCAGATCATCGCCGACACGCAAGGCAACATCTCCTTCCTCGGCGAGCGCGACTGCACGCTGCAGCGCCGGTACCAGAAGCTGCTCGAGGAGAGCCCCTCGCCGGTCGTCGATGAGAGCCTGCGGACACGGATCGGCGAGGCATCACTCGCGATCGCGAAGGCCGCGGGCTACGCGAACGCCGGGACGGTCGAGTTCCTCGTCGACGACGACGGCGCCTTCTACTTCCTCGAAGTGAACGCGCGGCTCCAGGTCGAGCACCCCGTCACCGAGATGGTCACGGGGCTCGACCTCGTGAAGCTCCAGCTCGCGGTCGCGCACGGCGAGAAGGTCGACCTGACCCCGGACCTGCGCGGGCACGCGATCGAATGCCGCATCAACGCGGAGGACCCGACGAAGGACTTCCTGCCCGGGCCCGGACTGCTGACGCGGTTCCGCCCCCCCGGGGGGCCGTTCGTGCGGCTCGACACCGGGTTCGGCGAGGGGAAGGTCGTACCGGGCGATTACGACTCCCTATTCGCGAAGCTCCTCGTCTGGGGTGAGGACCGCGAGGCTGCGCGCCGGCGGATGCTGCGGGCCTTCGACGAGTTCGAGATCGAGGGCGTCCCCACGACGATCGAGTTCTACCGCTGGGCGATGGAGACCCTCACGTTCCGGGAGGCGAGCCACACGACGAAATGGGTCGAGGGCGCGCTGGCCGAGGGCCAGTTCCAGCCGGCGGGGCCGGAGGCGGCCGCGACGGCGGCGCCGCCGGTTCGGCCGGCGAGGGTCATCGTCGAGCTCGACGGCCGCCGCGTCCCCGTGCAGGTCTGGGGCGACGACCTCCCGGCGCCGCCCGAGCCGCCCGCCGCCGTGTCCGGGGGCGGCGGGGCGCACGGCCACGACGTCCTCGTCGCCCCGATGCAGGGCACGATCCTCAAGGTCCTCGTCGAGGAGGGCCAGGAGATCGCGGCCGGCGACTCCGTCTGCATCCTCGAGGCGATGAAGATGGAGAACCACATCGCCTCCACCCGTGCCGGCGTGATCGAGAAGGTCGCCGTCAAGCCCGGTGACGTGGTCGACGGCGGCCAGCTCCTCGTCGGTTTCGCGGACTAGCTAGCGGCGTTTGCGGGCTTTCCAGACCTCTTCGACGGGCCACTTGCGTGCCCAGTCGAGCTCGGCCCAGGGGTAGCGCGTCGTGGAGCCCTCGGGTGGGCGGACCTCGATCAGGTCCTCGATCTCGAAGCCGGTCTCGCGCAGGAGCCGCACCCAGTCGCCGTGGCCGAGGTGGAACTCGACGCTTTCGTCGTCCTCCCACTCGAAGCGGTGCATCCCGAAGTACGGACGCAGGAGGCGGTCGGATGCCGGGCCATCCGTCCCGAGATCCGGGATCGTCAGCGCCATCAGGACCCCCATGGTCAGGAAGATCAAGGATCCGCCGGGCCGCAGGATGCGCGCCGCCTCCGGGATCCAGCGGTAGGGATCGCACCACAGCGCCGCGCCGTACTCGTTGATCACGAGGTCGAAGGCAGCGTCCGCGAACGGCGGGTGCTCGGCATCGCCGTGAACCAGGGGGAAGCGAAGGCCGTGCTCCCGCTGGAGCCGTGCCGCCGTCTCGAGCTGGCGCTCCGCCAGGTCGAGCCCCACGGGCCTCGCTCCCCGGCGCGCGAGCCAGGCGGAGACGTACGCCGTCCCGCACCCGAGCTCCGCGACCCGCAGCCCGTCGAGGTCGTCCGGCAGCATCCGGACCTCGCTCTCCGGGGCGGAGAAGACCCCCCAGTACGGCCCGTCCGAGGCCCACGCCGCTTCCGCGGCTTCGACGTAGTTCCCCGCGTCGGCGTTCCAGTCCGCGCGGTTGCGCCGGATGTGGTCGGGTTCTCGTTGCCTCAGAGCGCCGCCTCCGCGAGGAGGTCGACCTGCTTGAGGTCGGCGACCGTCGGGTCGAAGACGAGCTCGTCGACGCCGGCGTCCTCGAACATCTTCGCGGTGGTGCGGATGTCCTCCGGGGACTTCGGCATGTACTCGAAGATCTTCGGCCCGAAGTCGCCGTAGTAGTCGGTGAGGCTGGCGAGGCCCTCCTGTTCGGCGCCTCCGAGCGCGTAGTAGGCAAGCGCCATGATCTTCGGCTCACCCTCCCGCCCCGCCTCCTTCCAGGCGGCGCGCACACGCTCGGCGAAGGGGCCGACCTGCTGGGGGGCGGATCCGCCGGCGGTCCACCCGATCCCCCAGCGGACCGTGCGCCGGATCGCCGCGTCCGAGCTTCCGCCGACGATGATCGGGACCGTCCCGGCGATCGGCGCGGGCGTCACGGGCTTGCGGGCGCCCTCCACGAGCTCACCGGCCCAGGCACGATGGATCACCTCGAGCGAACGGTCGGCGCGCTTCCCCCGCTCCTCGAAGGGGACGCCCGCCGCCTGGTAGTCGTCGTCGCGCGTCCCCACCCCGATGCCCATCGTGAAGCGGCCGCCGGAGATCTGGTCGACGCTCGCCGCGGCCTTCGCGATCATCACGGGGTCGTGCGTCGGGATCAGCAGGACGTTCGAGACGAGGCCGATCCGCTCGGTCACGGCGCCGGCAGCCGCGAGCGTCGCCATCGTGTCGTACGACGGGTAGGCGACCCGTCCGATCGTGGCCAGCGAGGAGAACCCGAGATCCTCGGCGTGGCGCGCCCACTCGACCAGCATCCGCCCCGGCGTGCCGGGGATCGTGTTCGGCAGTCCGATCCCGATCTTCATGCGTCGCTCCTTCCCCATCGCTCGCGGCCGGTCAGTCGGATCCCGGTGTCCCTGAGACCGTAGGTCTTGTTCACCCGGATCATCACCGCCGTGAGCGGCTCGAGGATCCGGGCCATCGTGAGCGGCCCGCAGTCGACCCACCGCATCCCGATCTTCTCGACGAGGCCCCCGACCGCGGCCTTCGCCTCCCCGTCGCCGCACAGGAGGACGTCACCCTGGAGGTCGCCGTCGAGCGCCTCGAGCGCCTCCGCGCCGACCGAGTGGAACCCGGAGGCGAGGCGCACCCCGGGCGGCAGGAGCGCCTTCGCCTGCTCGGCGGCCGAGCCCTGCCACGGGCGGAGGACCTGCGTCGCGGCGCCGCCGACAGCCGTTGCGAGCGGCGTCGTCGTGTCGCACACGATCGCGCCGTCGCGCCACGCCTCCTTCAGCGCGCGGTAGGTGGCCGCCTGACCTTCGAACGGAACGGTCACGAAGGTCACATCACCGGCGGCCACCGCCTCCGGGTTGGCTCGCCCGTCGACCGGCGCGTCAGGACCGAGGACCTCCTGGGCCCGGGCGACGGCATCGCCCGCCTTCTCGGCAGAGCGGGATCCGATCACGACCTCCTGGCCCGCCGCAGCCAGGCGCAGCGCGAGGCCGAAACCGAGGTCCCCGGTCCCCCCGACGATCGCGACCGTCATGCCGGCCGGTGCTCGCCGAAGACGCGCCGCAGGGCGTCGGAGGCCTCGCCGAGCGTCGCCCGCGCCTTGAGGGCCTCGCGCATCGGCGGCAAGAGGTTGTCCGTGCCGCGCGCGGTCTCCTCGACCTCCTTCAGCGCGCGCTCGACCTCGGCGTTGTCGCGCCCCGCGCGGATCTCGCGCAGGCGCTCCGACTGCCGCCGCACCTGCTCTTCGTCGAGCCGCTGGAGCTCGACGGGCTCCTCGTCCTCGCTGACGAAGCGGTTCACGCCGACGACGACACGCTCCCCCGACTCGACGCCCTGCTGGATGCGGAAGGCCGCCTCATGGATCTCGTCCTGGATCCAGCCGCGCTCGATCGCCGGGACCGAGCCACCCATCGCGTCGATCTTCTCGATGTAGTCCCAGGCGCCCGCCTCGATCTCGTCGGTTAGCGCCTCGACGAAGTAGGACCCGCCGAGGGGGTCGACCGTGTCGATCACGCCGGTCTCGTACGCGATCACCTGCTGGGTCCGCAGCGCCACGCGCGCGGCCGTCTCACTCGGGAGCGCGAGCGCCTCGTCGAAGGAGTTCGTGTGGAGCGACTGCGTCCCGCCGAAGACCGCGGCGAGCGCCTCGAGGGCCGTGCGCACCACGTTGTTCTCGACCTGCTGAGCGGTGAGCGTCGCCCCGCCGGTCTGCGTGTGGAAGCGGAGCATCAGCGACTTCGCGTCCTTCGCGCCGAACCGCTCCGACATGATCTTCGCCCACATGCGGCGCGCGGCGCGGAACTTCGCCACCTCCTCGAAGAAGTTCATGTGGCAGGCGAAGAAGAACGAGAGTCGCGGCCCGAAGTCGTCGACCTTCAACCCGGCGTCGAGCGCGGCCTGCACGTACGCGATCGCGTTCGCGAGCGTGAACGCCACCTCCTGCACGGCGGTCGAGCCCGCCTCGCGCATGTGGTAGCCGGAGATCGAGATCGTGTTCCACCGCGGGATCCGCTCGCGGCAGTAGGCGAACAGGTCGGTGATGATCCGCATCGACGGCTTCGGCGGGTAGATGTAGGTCCCGCGGGCCGCGTACTCCTTGAGGATGTCGTTCTGGACGGTCCCGCCGAGCTTCTCGGGACCGATGCCCTGCTCCTCCGCCGTCAGCTCGTAGAGCAGCAGCAGGATCGCGGCGGTCGCGTTGATCGTCATCGAGGTCGTGACCTGGTCCAGCGGGATCTCGGCGAAGAGCGTCTTCATGTCCTCGATCGAGTCGATCGCCACGCCGGTCCGGCCCACCTCCCCCTCCGCGCGGGGGTGGTCCGAGTCGTAGCCCATCTGCGTGGGAAGGTCGAAGGCGACCGAGAGCCCGGTCTGCCCGTGGTCGAGGAGGTACCGGAACCGCCGGTTCGTCTCCTCGGCCGTCCCCATCCCCGCGTACTGCCGCATCGTCCACGGGCGTCCGCGGTACATCGAGGGATAGATCCCACGCGTGAAGGGCGGCTCGCCGGGCCGGCCGAGCTCCGGCGGGCGGTCCGGCGCTTCGTACAGCGGCCGGATCTCGATCCCCGAGTCGGTGCGGCGCTCGTCCTCGGCCATGCCCAGAGCGTACCCGCTCACCGGTTTCGAAGGGGGTGAGGGCCGGTGCTAGACTCGCCCGCGGCATGGCGAAGCGGACCTCGGAGCTCGGGGGGATCTACAAGGCCGGGACCGGACAGTGGGCCTGGCTCGCCCATCGCATCACCGGGGTCGGGATCCTCTTCTTCCTCTTCGCCCACATCGTCGACACGGCGCTCGTCGCGTGGGGGCCGGAGACGTACAACAAGGTCATCGCCCTCTACCACCACCCGATCGTGCAGATCATGGAGATCGGGCTCGTGGGCGCGGTCATCTTCCACGGCGTGAACGGGATCCGGATCATGATCATGGACTTCTGGCCGAAGTCGCTCCTGTACCACCGGCAGCTCACGTGGGCGACCCTGCTGGTCTTCTTCGCCGCGATGGGGCCGGTCACATGGATCATGGGCGACCGCGTGCTCCACGCGCTGGGGTGGCTCTGATGGCCGTCGCGACCCGCGAGCCGACCCTGCCCGCGGAGCCGCGCACGCGCCGCCGCGGGTTCGAGCTCTGGTCCTGGCTGTTCATGCGGATCAGCGGGATCCTGCTGCTGTTCCTCGCCGTGGGCCACGTCCTGATCATGCACGTGATGGAGGAGGGCGTGGAGCGCGTGAACTTCGACTTCGTCGCCGGGCGCTGGGCGAACCCGCTGTGGAAGACCTGGGACTGGGCGATGCTCTCCCTCGCGCTCCTCCACGGCCTGAACGGGATGCGCGTGATCATCCAGGACTACGTGCGTCGGCCGGGCTGGCGCCTGTTCTGGAACAGCACGTTCTGGGTCCTCGGCTTCGGACTGTTCCTGCTCGGCACGATCATCGTGCTGACCTTCGACCCGACGGTCTTCTGACGTGACGATCGAGCACACGTACGACGCGGTGATCGTCGGCGCGGGCGGAGCGGGCCTCCGGGCCGCTATCGAGGCCGCCGGCTCCGTCAAGACGGCCGTGATCTCGAAGCTCTACCCAACCCGGTCGCACACCGGAGCCGCGCAGGGCGGGATGTGCGCGGCGCTCGGGAACGTCGAGGAGGACTACCCGGAGTGGCACGCGTTCGACACGGTGAAGGGCGGCGACTACCTCGTGGACCAGCCGGCGGCCGAGATCATGGCGAACGAGGCCGTCGACGCTGTGATCCAGCTCGAGCACTGGGGCTTCCCCTTCAACCGCACGCCCGACGGCAGGATCGACCAGCGGCGGTTCGGAGGCCACACGCGCAACCACGGCGAGGCCGCGGTCCGCCGGGCCTGCTACGCGGCCGACCGCACTGGCCACATGATCCTCCAGACCCTCTACCAGCAGTGCATCAAGCGCGACGTCCGCTTCTTCAACGAGTTCTACGTGCTCGACCTCCTCATGCAGGACGGGCGCGCGGCCGGTGTCGTCGCCTACGAGCTCTCGAGCGGCGAGCTCCACGTGTTCCACGCGCCGGCGGTGCTCTTCGCCACGGGCGGCTACGGCAAGATGTTCAAGGTCTCTTCGAACGCCCACACGCTCACGGGCGACGGCCCGGCGGTCTGCTTCCGGCGCGGGATCCCGCTCGAGGACATGGAGTTCTTCCAGTTCCACCCCACCGGCATCTACAAGATGGGCATCCTGATCTCCGAGGCGGTCCGCGGCGAGGGCGGGATC
>DATLGG010000173.1:0-4634 GCA_035540615.1 Actinomycetota bacterium
CGGCACACCCCTGCGGACACGCCGATCTGGGTCCGGGTCTCGGCGACGGAGCGCGACGTGCTGATCGTGGTCGAGGACGCCGGCCCCGGCGTGCCCGAGGAGCTGCGGACGGCCATCTTCCGCCCTTTCGAACAGGGGACGCGTGGCGACGGGCACAGCCCTGGGGTCGGGATCGGGCTCTCGATCGTCGGGCGGTTCGCCGAGCTGCATGGGGGTCGCGCCTGGGTCGAGGAGCGTCCCGGCGGGGGCGCCTCGTTCCGCGTCACGCTCCCGCTCGACGGTTCGGAGCGCGAGAGACCCCGCACCCGAAGCCCGGCCGATCGAACCGCCCGCGCCTGACCTGGGCCCGGGGACCGATCTACCAGCCGCGGGTCTGCAGGAGCCCGTCCTCGCCGAGCGTCGAGATCTCGAGGCCCTTCATCGGCTCGCCGAGGCCGGCCGAGACCTTCGCCAGGACCTCGGGGTCGTTGTAGGACGTGGTCGCCTCCACGATCGCGGCGGCGCGCGCGGCGGGGTCCTTCGACTTGAAGATCCCCGACCCGACGAAGACGCCGTCGACACCGAGCTGCATCATCAGCGCCGCGTCGGCCGGCGTCGCGAGACCTCCGGCGGCGAAGTTCACCACGGGGAGCGAGCCGCGCTCCGCGACCTGCCGGAGGAGCTCGAGCGGCGCGTTCAGCTCCTTCGCGACCGCCCCCAGCTCCTCGGGTCGCAGGCCGCGCAGCCGTGCGATCTGCGTGTTGATCGTCCGCACGTGTCGCACGGCCTCCACGACGTTGCCGGTGCCCGCCTCCCCCTTCGTGCGGATCATCGCCGCGCCCTCGGCGATCCGGCGCAGCGCCTCGCCGAGGTCGCGCGCGCCGCAGACGAACGGGACGTCGAACCCCCACTTGTCGATGTGATGCGCCTCGTCGGCGGGGGTCAGAACCTCGGACTCGTCGATGTAGTCGGCGCCGAGCGCCTGCAGGATCTGCGCCTCGACGAAGTGTCCGATCCGGCACTTCGCCATGACCGGGATCGTCACGGCGTCCATGATCTCCTGGACCTTGGTGGGATCGGCCATCCTCGCCACGCCTCCTTCGGCGCGGATGTCCGCGGGAACGCGCTCGAGCGCCATGACGGCGGCGGCGCCGGCCTCCTCGGCGATCTTCGCCTGCTCGGCGGAGGTGACGTCCATGATCACGCCACCCTTCAGCATCTCGGCCAGCCCGGACTTCACCCGGAAGGTGCCCGTCTCGCGTTCCATCCTGCCTCCCTCGAACGGTCCTGCCGCTCAGGATACGCCCGATGGGCGCAGCGGGACCTACTCGAAGGAGAACGGGAGGTCGCGCGGGAAGAGCTCGACCCAGGTCGTGCCGGGCGCGAGCGGGATCGGGTCCCCGTTCGCGTCCACGTACTCGGTGAGGGCGCCACGCCGGGGCCGGCTCCATCGCCCCTCGACGACACGGCCGTCGCGGAAGACGTAGACCTTCCCTCGCCCCGTCACGTCGACCTCCGGGGAGGGGTTGCCCGCAGCATCGAGGACGCCGCCCGCCCGAACGTTGACGACCTGGACGACGACGTTGCGAGCCGACACGGCGCCGGACTCGAGCCGGTGGCGCTCCTCGCCGTGGAACCGCTGCCACCGATCGCGTTTGCGGTTGTACCGCCAGAGGACCTCGGCCTGCGGGGAGAAGGTCGCGCGGATCACGCGGGCGGGCTTCGACGCGGTCTCCCCCGGGGGCTCGTCCGCGAAGGAGAACGGCGTCTCCCCGGGTGCCTCCCCCCCTTCGGCTGCCTCGTAGAAGCTCGACGTCGAGATGAACAGGTTGTGCGGCGCGAGCCGGTTCGGATCCTTCCCGTACAGCTGCTCCGCGACGATGAAGTTCATGTCGACGAGCCTCGCGCGCGCGACGGAGCGGAAGACGGCATCCACGCCACCGGCGAACGCGAAGATCGGACGGCCGAACTGCCGGAGCACGTCGGCGTCCATCCGACGGCCGCTGCGCACCGGGCCGATCCGATCGGCGTCGCGGCAGTGGTAGAGCGCGATGAACCTCGTGATGCCGCCCTCGACCGGCTGCTCGTACACGACGTCCGCGCGGGCGAGGCCCGCCTGCGGCCGAGACTCGGCGATGTTCTCGACCTTCACCGCGAGGACCGGCCGGTCGAGCAGCGCCTCGTCGCTCGGCGGCTCCCCGGTCAGGGGACACGTCGGGGGATCGGGTCGGATCAGGTTCCCGACGATCGGGACGTCCTTCCCGGTCAGCGCCATGTAGCCGAACGCGGCGCCGCCGATCGCGAGCACCGTCAGGACGGTGCCCAGCACGACCTTGCCTCGGGATGTCACGGTTGGGGGGGACCTCCTCGCTCTCGCTCCGATGCTAGCCGCGCCCGGGGGGCGCTTCAATCACATCTCTTCGAGCGCGCGGACCCGCTCCTCCACGGGCGGATGCGTGGAGAACATCCGCTCGAACCAGCTGACACCCGGTCCTTCGATCCGTGAAGGCTGCGAGAACCACAGGTGCGCCGTGGCGTTGTTCGTCACGCGCATGCGGTTCGGCGCGTTCGCGATCTTCCGCAGGGCCGAGGCGAGCCCGGGCGGGTACCGCGTCATGAGCGCGCCGTCCGCGTCGGCGAGGTACTCGCGGCGACGGGAGACGGCGAAGCGGATCAGCTGGGCGCCGAGCGGGGCGAGGATCGACAGCAGCATCCCGACGGCGAACAGCGCCGCCCCGACCGGCCAGCCGCGTCCGCGCCCGGTGCTCCGACCACCCCAGAAGAGGGCGCGGCGCATCCAATCCGCCAGCAGCACGACGACCCCGACGAGGGTCGCGACCAGGGTCCCCACCAGGATGTCTCGGTTCTTCACGTGCGAGAGCTCGTGCGCGATGACGCCCTCGAGCTCGAGGCGGTCGAGGTCGCGCAGGAGCCCCTCGGTGACGGCGATCGAGGCCGTCTCGGGCGTCCGCCCCGTCGCGAACGCGTTCGGCGCCTCCTCCGGGACGACGTAGACCTTGGGCATCGGCAGGCCGGAGGCGATGCAAAGGCCCTCGACGATGTTGATCAGGCGTGGGTGGGTCTCACGGGTGGCGGGTCGTGCCTTGCTCACCCGCAGGACGATGCGATCGCCGAAGAAGTACGAGGACAGCGACATCGCGAGGGCGATGACGAGGGCGACAACCGCGCCCGCCGGGCCGATGGCGAACAGCTCGCCGAAGAGGTAGCCGATCCCAACGGCGAGCGCGAGGACGAGCAGGACCAGGAGGATGGACCGGCGGCGGTTGCGGGAGATCTGCTCGTACAACTCAGGGATTCACGCCGACGGGCCCGCGCGACGCCTCCTCGGCCTCGAAGAACTCCCGGGGGGTGAAGTTGGCGATCCGGGCGACGACGAGCGACGGGAACTGCTGGATGAGGGTGTTGTAGCGCATCACCTGGTCGTTGTAGAACTGCCGCGCGAACGCGATCTTGCTCTCGGTGCCGGTCAGCTCCTCCTGCAGGGCGAGGAAGTTCTCGTTCGCGCGGAGCTGCGGGTAGGCCTCGGCGACGGCCATCAGCTGGCGAAGGTTCCTCGTGACGTCGGTCTCTGCGTCGGCCTGGTCGTGGACCGTCCCGGCCTGGATCGCCCGCGTCCGCGCCTCCGTCACGCGCTCGAACAGCTGCCGCTCGTGCGCGGCGTAACCCTGGACCGCCTCGACGAGGTTCGGGATCAGGTCGTACCGGCGGCGGAGCTGGACGTCGATCCCGGCCCAGGAGCTGTTCACGCGGTTGCGGTGCCGCACGAGCCGGTTGAACGCCACGATCCCGTAGAGCAGCAGCACCGCGGGCACCAGCACGACGATCCAGATCCACGTCACGGCGCGGATAGTACCAGGGGCGTCCGGCCCGGCCTCGGCGTGCGCGCCTTGACGTCGCATCCATGAGACTGATAATCATTCTCACGTGCCGCGTCTCATCCTGCTCTGCCTCCTCGTCCTCCTCCCCGCCTGTCAGGGCGCGAGCGATCCCGGTCGCCCGACCGTGGTGGCGGCCGTCTACCCGCTCGCCTACGTGGCCGAGCGGATCGGCGGGCCCGCGGTCGAGGTGATCGACCTCACCCCCGCCGGGTCCGACGCGCACGACGTGGAGCTCTCCCTGGAAGACCGCGCGGCGATCGAGGAGGCCGACGTCGTGGTCTACATGGGCCAGCTCGGGTTCCAGCCGCAGGTCGAGGCCGCGGTCGCCGACGCCGCCGGGCACGTCGTCGACGCCTCACGCGGCGACCAGACGCTGGCCGCGGGCGAGGACCCCCACCGGTGGCTCGACCCGATCTTCGTCCGCGACGCGGCGGAGGACCTCGCCGAGGCGATCGCCTCGGCCGACCCCGCGCGGGCCGACGCCCACCGGCAGCGGGCCGCGCGACTCGTGGCGGACCTGGATCGCCTCGCGGACGAGGTCGGGGTCGAGGACTGCTCCCACCACACGGCGATCGTGACGCACGAGGCCTTCGCATCCCTCCTTCCCGAGCCGTTCCGCCAGCACGGTTTGGCGGGCGCGGATCCGGAGGGAGAGCCCACGTCCGACCGGCTCCGGGAGGCGGCCCGCCTGGTTCGGGCGGGTGACGCCGGGGCCGTCTTCTACGAGGAGACCGACGAGGGGCGTCGCGTCGGAAC
>DATLGG010000174.1:0-5443 GCA_035540615.1 Actinomycetota bacterium
GTGGGTCTCCCGTGAGGAGGTCCCGGCCGAGGAGGTCGACCGCGAGCGGAGGATCGCCGAGGAGCAGGCCCGTGAGCAGGGGAAGCCGGAGAACGTCGTGCCGAAGATCGTCGAGGGCAAGCTCCAGTCGTTCTACAAGGACGTCTGTCTCCTCGAGCAGCCGTTCATCAAGGACGACAAGCTGACGGTCGGCGACCTGGTCACCGAGGCCGCGGCGAAGGTCGGGGAGAACGTGACCATCCGCCGGTTCGCGCGGTTCCAGCTGGGCGACGAGGCGAGCTGAGGAGGAGCGTGGTTCCCGAGCGGGAGGCGCAGCACGGAGGGGCCGGCCCGGACGGCACGCTCTACCGCCGCGTCCTGCTGAAGCTCTCTGGCGACGCGTTCGCCCCCGACGACCGGGAGTACGGGATCTCCGCCGACGCCGTGGCGCTGCTCGCGAGGCAGCTGGCCGACGTCGTGGAGCGAGGCGTTCAGACCGCGGTCGTCGTCGGGGGAGGCAACATCTTCCGTGGCCGGGATGCCCCGGGGATGGACCGCGCACGCGCCGACTACATGGGGATGCTGGCGACGGTGATGAACGCCCTCGCCCTCCAGGACGGTCTCGAGCGCATCGGCGTCACGACCCGGGTCCAGACGGCGATCGCGATGGCGCAGATCGCCGAGCCCTACATCCCGCTGCGCGGCATCCGCCACCTCGAGCAGGGCCGGATCGTCATCTTCGCCGCCGGGCTCGGACGTCCGTTCTTCTCGACCGACACGACCGCGGCGCAGGTCGCCCTCGAGATCCACGCCGAGGCGATCCTCAAGGGCACGCGGGTCGACGGCGTCTACGACTCCGACCCGAACCTGAACCCCGACGCGGTGCGCTTCGACCACCTCGAGTACATCGAGGTCCTCAAGCGCGGACTCCAGGTGATGGACGCCACGGCGATCTCCCTCTGCATGGAGAACGAGCTGCCGATCATCGTGTTCGACTACCGCGAGGAGGGGAACATCGTGCGCGCGCTGATGGGGGAGAAGATCGGCACGGTCGTCGACGCGGGGCGGATGCGATGAGCACGGCCCCCGAGATCCTCAAGGACGCCGTCCACAAGATGGAGCGCGCGGTCGACGTCAGCCGCGACGAATTCGCCACGGTTCGCACCGGCCGGGCGTCGCCGTCGATCCTCAACCGCATCACGGTCGACTACTACGGCGCGCCGACGCCGCTGAACCAGCTCGCGTCCTTCTCCGTCCCCGAGCCGCGCCTGCTCGTGATCCAGCCGTTCGACCGCAATTCGATCGCCGCGATCGAGAAGGCGATCATGCAGTCCGACCTCGGGCTCACCCCCTCGAACGACGGCCAGCTGATCCGTCTGGCGTTCCCGCCGCTCACCGAAGAGCGACGGAAGGAGCTCACCCGGGTCGTGCGCGAACGCGCGGAAGACGGCCGGGTCGCCGTCCGCAACGTCCGCCGGCACGCGAAGGAGGAGCTGGAGCGTCTCGAGAAGAACCACGAGATCTCCGAGGACGAGCTCGCGCGCGCGGAGAAGGAGCTCCAGAAGCACACCGATGAGCACGTCGCCAAGATCGACGACCTTGTGGCACACAAGGAGAAGGAGCTGATGGAGGTCTGACCGTGGTCGGACCCGACGATCATCGCGACGACGACGGCGAGGACCTCTTCGAGGACCTCGACAGGTTCTTCGCCCCCATCAAGGACACCGACTGGCCGGAGGAGGAGCCGCCCCCGCCGGCTGAGGCGGAGCAGCCTGCGGAGCAGCCGGACGCGCCGCCGACGCCTGCGGCATCGGCCGAAGATGAGGACATCCTCGGCGGCTGGGGCGGTCCCCAGATCGACATCCCCGACCCCGAGGAGCTCGTCGGCGATCTCTTCCCCGAGCCCGAGCCCGAGGCGGAGCCCGTGCTCCTATCCGAGCCCGAGCCGGGGGAGGAGCCAGCACCGGAGCCCGAGCTCCCATCGGAACCCGAGCCGGAGCCCGAGCTCCCACGGGAGCCCGAGCCCGAGCCGGTGGGGGGACCAGCCGCGGCAGCCGAGGACGAGGGTGTCGACGAATGGGAGCGCTTCCGCGAGGAGGTCCAGCGGGAAGCGGCGGGCACGGACGACGCGACCGAGATCGGCGAGCCCCTGACGATCGGCGACGGCGAGGACGAGCCGGCGGTCGCGCCCCCACGGTACGCGGGGCTCCCGGGGGCCGACCACGAGGACGACGACGCCTGGTTCAGCGAGCTCACCGAAGAGCCCGCCGAGCCGCAGGTCGTCGAGGTGGATGCGGAGGGAGCCGATCGCGTGGACGTCGAGGCGGCCGCGGAGCATTTCGCAGCCGGCATCCGCGAGACCCCCGCCGACGTTGAGCGGGAGCTGCTGGCCGACCTCGACGAAACCGCGGTGGTCCCCGGGACCGTCCGCATCGATCCGCTGGATACCGAGATGGGCGGCGAGCCGGGGCCGAGCTGGGATGAGCCGGGTCGGATCCCTGAGGAGGAGCCCTCGGGCGGACGCAGCCTCCCCGCCGCGGTGATCTCGGGTGGCTTGCTCGCCGTCGCGGCCGTCGCGCTGCTCGCGATCGGCAAGGCCCCGTTCGCCGTCTTGGCCGGGGCGGTGATCCTGCTCGGACAGGTCGAGCTGTACTCGGTGATCCGCGCGCGCGGGATCCATCCGGCCTCAGGGCTCGGGCTCGTGATCGGCCTGCTCATGATCATCGGCGCCTACCTCCGCGGCGAGCCGGCGCTGCTGTTCATGCTCGTGCTCGGCATGGGGCTGGTGATCCCGTGGTACATGGCGTCGCCACCGAAGGCCCGCGGGGGCATGCTCACGAACGTCGCGATGACGATCCTCGGGATCGTCTACGTGCCCTTCCTCGCTTCCTTCGCGCTCGTGCTCCTGCGGCTCCCGGGCCCCGTCGGCCGCAACCTGCTGCTCACGGTCGTCGGACTGACGGTGCTGTACGACATCTGCGCGTACGCGATCGGGAGCTGGTGGGGCGACCGTCCGCTCGCGCCGACGATCAGCCCGAGGAAGTCGTGGGAGGGGGTCATCGGGGCCACGTTCGCCCTGCTGATCGTCGCCCTCGCGGTCCTGCCGCTGTTCGCGCCGTTCGCCGACTTCGCCGGTCCGGGTAGCGGCCTCGGCGCGGGGCCCGCCGTCGGTCTGGCGCTCATCATCGCGATCGCGGCTCCCCTCGGCGACCTCGCCGAGTCGGCCCTCAAGCGCGATCTCGGCATCAAGGACATGGGGACGATCCTCCCGGGCCACGGGGGGATCCTCGACCGCGTCGATTCCCTGCTGTTCGCGCTGCCCGCCGCCTGGTACTTCCTCCGCGTCGTGCTTCTCTGACTTTGCCGTTGCGAGCGGGTACCCTGGGAAGCGCGATGCGGAAGGTCATCATCCTCGGCTCCACCGGCTCCATCGGAACCCAGGCTCTCGACGTCGTCCGCCGCAACCCCGACCGGTTCGAGGTGGTGGGTCTCGCCGCCGCGCAGAACCAGGAGCTGCTCGTCGGCCAGATCCGCGAGTTCATGCCGCCCGTGGTCGCCGTCAGCGACGAGACCGCCGCGGCTGAGCTTCGGGCCTCGCTCGAGCGGATCAAGGGTCTGAAGAACATCGACATCGTCTCCGGCCCGCAGGCCGCGGAGGAGATCGCGCGGGACCTGGAAGCCGACGTCGTGCTGAACGCGATGGTCGGCGCCGTCGGGCTCGCGCCGACGCTGTCGGCGCTGCAGTCCGGGAAGACCCTCGCCCTCGCGAACAAGGAAAGCCTCATCGTCGGCGGCGAGCTCGTAACCGACCTCGTGAAGGGCGAACCCGAGCGGCTCGTTCCCGTCGACTCGGAGCATGCCGCGCTCGCGCAGTGCCTGCGGGGGGAGCGCCGCGAGGATCTCCGCCGCGTCGTGATCACCGCCTCCGGCGGGCCCTTCCGCGGGTGGACGCGCGAGGAGCTGGCGAAGGCGTCGGTGAAGGAGGCTCTGGCCCACCCGACCTGGAAGATGGGGCCGAAGATCACGATCGACTCCGCCACGCTCATGAACAAGGGCCTCGAGGTGATCGAGGCGCACTTCCTGTTCAACCTCGACTACGCGGAGATCTCCGTCGTCATCCACCCCGAGAGCATCGTCCATGGGATCGCGGAGTTCCGCGACGGCTCGATGATGGCCCACCTGTCGGTGCCGGACATGCGCCTTCCGATCCAGCTCGCGCTCGACTACCCGAACCGGATGCCGTCGGGGATCCAGCCGCTCGACCTCGCCGCCGTCGGGAAGCTGACGTTCGAGGCGCTCGATCGCGACGCCTTCCCGAGCCTCGACCTCTGCTACCGTGCCGGCCGCGCGGGCTCCACCTACCCTGCGGTGCTGAACGCCGCGAACGAGGTCGCCGTGATGGCCTTCCTCGAGGGCAAGATCCCGATGACGGGCATCACCGAGATCATCGAACGGACGCTCGACGAGCACGACCCCGTCTCGGTGGTCTCCATCGTCACGCTCGAGCGAGCGGACGCCTGGGCCCGCCGCCGCGCGGCCGAGATCATCGACGCCCGCTGATGCCGGGGCGCCCGGCGCGATCCTGATGCCCGCCTGGATCGGCATCGTCATCTTCGTGGTCGCCGTGCTCGCGATCATCTTCATCCACGAGCTCGGCCATTTCCTCACGGCGAAGTGGTTCGGCATCAAGGTCGAGGAGTTCTTCATCGGCTTCGGGCCGCGGGTCTGGTCGTTCCGCCGCGGCGAGACGGAGTACGGCGTGAAGGCGATCCCGGCCGGCGGCTACGTTCGGATCGCCGGCATGAACCCTTACGAGGAGCCGGCGCCGGAGGATCAGGCGCGCACGTTCGGCGCGAAACCCGCGTGGCAGCGAGCCATCGTGCTCGTGGCCGGCTCCGTCACGCACTTCATCCTCGCGTTCCTGCTGCTCGCGTTCTTCTTCGGCGCGATCGGCGTGCCGAGCCGGTTCTCCGCCGACGTGGCGCAGGTGGAGGCGACCCTCGAGGGGCGACCCTCGCCGGCGGCGCAGGCGGGGCTGCGCCCGGGCGACCGATTCGTCGAGGTGGACGGGCGTCCCGTGCAGGACTACGACGAGTTCGTGGAGTACACGCGCGCGCGGCCGGGGCAGGAGATCGAGGTCGTCGTCGAGCGCGACGGCCGGCGGGTTCCGCTCCGGCTGACGCCGGTCCTGTCGGAGGTCGGCGGCGAGCGCGTTGGCCGTCTGGGCGTCGTACTCAGTCCCGGCGAGATCCTCGAGCGCGAGCGGGTGGGACCGCTCGGTGCGATGGGGCGAGCGGCCGCCGGGATCGGCGAGATCTCGGTCCGCAGCGTGCAGGCGATGGGGCAGGTGTTCAGCCCCTCGGGCCTGATGCGGATCGTCCGCCAGCTCTTCGGGGACGAGCCCCGGCAGATCGACCGGGCCCGGTCGATCTGCCGGGGCTCGTCCCCGAAGAGCTGGCGGACG
>DATLGG010000175.1:0-2301 GCA_035540615.1 Actinomycetota bacterium
CGGCGCCAGCGTCCTGCGCGCGCCGGCGATCACGATCGAGTCGATCGACGGCGAGGAGCTTGACCTGGCGATCCGCGACGTGGCGGCGCGGGGCTTCGCCTGGGTCGCGTTCACGAGTCCGGCGACCGTCGAGGTGTGGTCCCGGCGCGCGCCCGTCCTCGGGCTCGGACCCGCGGATCTCCGCGCGCGGGTCGCCGCGGTGGGCAAGGCGACCGAGCATGCACTGACGACGTGGGGAGCCACCGTCGACCTCGTCCCGCGGGTCTTCACGACCGATGCCCTCGGCCGCGCGTTCCCGCGCGGTGAGGGCCGCGTGCTTCTGCCGCGCGCCGACATCGCGCCGCCGGACCTCGAGGACACCCTGCGCCAGCGCGGCTGGGAGCCGGTGCGGGTCGACGCCTACCGCACGAGGCCGGCCGCTTCCCTCCCCGAGGAGGCCTGTCGGGCCCTCGAGGATGGCGCGGTCGACGCCGTGACGTTCACCTCGGCCTCGACCGTCGACGGCTTCGTCCACGCCGCCGGCGCTCTCCGCGGCCCCCGCGTCGCCTGCATCGGCCCCGTGACCGCGCGACGTGCCCGCGAGCGGGGCCTTCCGGTCCACGCGGTCGCCCGCCCGCATACGGCCGAAGGCCTGGTCGAGGCCGTGGTCCGGGCGCTTCGCGGCCGGCCGTAGTCCCTGCTAGAGTCCCGCCGACCATCACGGAGGGAGGCTCGATGCACCGCGCGCTCGTCCCGCTGCTCGCAGCGCTGTTCCTGACCGGCTGCAACCTCGAGGAGAGCGTCGCCGGCCTCGTCCGCGACGAGGAGAGCGCCGGCGTGACGCTCACGGTCGAGGAGTGCGGAACCGACGACGCGGAGAATCCCTACGCGCTCGTCAGCATGGTGAGCGAGGAGAAGGAGTGGGGGACGGTCCTGTTCAACGTCGAGATGCTGAACGAGGACGGCGTGGTCATCGGGCAGGGCTCGACCAGCTTCCGCAGCGTCGAGCCGGGCAAGCGGTACCAGACGAAGGTCATCATCTCCTTCCCCTCCGAGGATCCGCCGAAGGAGCCGGCCTGCGAGGTCGACCTCGAATTCGCCTCGCGCCAGTGAGGCCGCCCGGCGGCGGACCCGATACCATCGAGGCATGAGCTTCCCCTCGGAACGGCCGCGCCGCCTGCGCCGAACCCCGGCGCTCCGGGCCCTCGTCCGCGAGACGGACCTGTCGACGGACCGCCTCGTCGCGCCCCTGTTCGTGAAGGAGGGGATCGATGAGCCCGCCCCGATCGCGTCGATGCCGGGGCAGCGGCAGCACACGCTCGAGTCGCTGCGGAAGGAGGCCCGCGAGCTGGCCGAGCTGGGGATCCTCGGATTCGTGCTGTTCGGGATCCCGGCGCGGAAGGACCCCGAGGGGAGCGAGGCGTGGGCCGAGGAGGGCATCGCCCAGCGCGGGATCCGCGCGCTGAAGGACGAGCTCGGGGAGGACGGGGTCGTCTTCGCCGACCTCTGCCTCGACGAGTACACCGATCACGGCCACTGCGGCGTGCTGACGGACGCGGGAGAGGTCGACAACGACGCCACGCTCGAGCGCTACCGGCGGATCGCCGTCGCACAGGCGGCCGCCGGGGCCGACCTCGTCGCCCCGTCCGGGATGATGGACGGCCAGGTCGCGGCGATCCGCTCGGCGCTCGACGACGGCGGCTTCACCGGGACCGGGATCATGGCCTATGCGGCGAAGTTCGCCTCGACCTTCTACGGCCCGTTCCGTGACGCCGCCGAGTGCGCCCCTCGGTTCGGCGATCGGGCCGCGTACCAGATGGATCCGGCGAACGCGGAGGAGGCCCTCCGCGAGATCCGGCTCGACGTCGAGGAGGGCGCCGACATCGTCATGGTGAAGCCTGCGCTCGCGTACCTCGACGTCATCGCGCTCGCCCGCCACGAGGTCTCCGTCCCGGTCGCCGCGTACAACGTTTCGGGCGAGTACGCGATGCTCAAGGCGGCGGCCGAGCGCGGCTGGCTCGACGGCGAGCGTGCGATGCTCGAGGCGCTCGCCTCGATCCGTCGCGCGGGCGCCGACCTGATCCTCACCTACCACGCGCGGGAAGCCGCCGAGCTGCTCCGCCGGTGACCGAGGAACTCTTCGACCGCGCGCGTGAGCTGATCCCCGGCGGGGTGAACTCGCCCGTGCGCGCCTTCAACGCGGTCGGCGGGACACCGCTGTTCGTCGAGCGGGGCGAAGGGGCGGAGATCGTCGACGCGGCCGGGCGTCGGTACGTCGACTACGTCCAGTCGTGGGGGGCGCTCCTGTTCGGGCACGCACGC
>DATLGG010000176.1:0-3613 GCA_035540615.1 Actinomycetota bacterium
GATCGATCGTGAGGCGCTCGTCGACTCGGTGTACGGCGAGCTGGCGTTGGTGGCGACCGGTCTCGTCCCCCCGCCGATCCCCGGGTACCGGCGCGATGCCTGCGGGCCGAGGTGCAGCCGAGACCTGGGCCGGGCGCGAGCCCTCGTCTCGACGCTCTCGGGCGACGAGCTCACCCTGGACTTCAGCGACTCCGCCGTCGGCCAGCAGCTCGCCTCTGCGCTCGCGTCGCAGCTCGACGAGGTCGGCCTGAGCGTGCGCCCCCGGCCGCACGACGACGAGTCGTTCGCCACCCTGATCCGCGACGGTCGCCAGGAGCTCTTCTGCTTCGTCTGGGTGGGTGACTACCCGCGCCAGCAGGCGTTCCTCGAGCCGCTCCTGCGTTCGGACTCGCCCGACAACCACACGCGCCTCGAGGATGCGCGCATCGATCGGATCCTCGAGCGAGCGCGCGCCGAGCCCGATCCGACCGCTCGCGAGGAGCGCTACCGGCAGGTCGAACGCCTCGCCCTTCAGCGAGCCCCCCTCTTCCCGATCGCCTGGTTCCGCTCCCGTCTCGCCGTCCAGGACTACGTCGGCGGGTTCGTGCTCGACCCCCTGGGCGGCTTCGATGTCTCGCACCTTTCGATCGGCCGCTAGCGGGGCGGTCGCCGCCCTCCTGCTCGCGGCGTGCCCGGCCGCGGGGCCGCCGCCGCCCGAGCCGCCACCGGCTCCGGCCGGCGTCGTGCGCCTCGCGTACCCGCTGGACCCGCCGACCCTCAACCCGATCCGCGCGACGACCCCGGAGGCGCGGGACGTCCTGCGTGCGCTGCTGCCATCGTTCCACGTCGTCACGCCGGACCTTCGGTACCGGCCCTCGCTCCTGGCGGAGGAGCCCGTGGTCGTCGTCGAGGGGGAGCGGATGGAGGTCCGGTTCCGGATCCGGGACGACGCCAGGTGGAGCGACGGACGCCCGATCACGGTCGAGGACGTTGCCTTCACCTGGCAGGTCATGGTCCATCGGCGCCTCGATGCGCCGGTGTCGACCGGCTTCGAGCACCTCCTGGGCGTCGAACGGCGCGGGCCGAAGGCCGGGACCCTCGTGTTCGAGCCACCGTTCACCGGCTGGCGGGACCTGTTCTCCGCGGGGCGCTTCGTCCTTCCCGCCCGCGGACGCCCGGCCGACGTCGCCGGCTGGGACGACGGACCACCGGTGAGCGGCGGCCCGTTCGTCCTCGAGCGATGGGTCCGCGGCCGCTCGATCGACCTGGCCCGGAACCCGCGTGCCTTCGTCGGGCCCCCCCTCGTCCAGGGGATCCGCCTGGAGATCGTGCCCGACGCGACGACGGCCCTGCAGCTGTTCGAAGCGGGCGAGGTCGATGCCCTCGCTCCGATGCTCGGCCTCGGATGGGGGTCGAGGCTCGAGCGCCTCGACGGGGTCGACCTTTCACGCGCGACCGGTCCGACGCAGGTCCACCTCCTCCTCCACACGGGTCGGCTGTCGCGGCGGCGCGACCGGCAGTCGATCGCACAGGCGCTGGATCGGGACCGCTTCGCCGACGTCGTGCTCCGCGGCCGCGACCGGGTGGCGCAGAGCGTCCTCTCGCCCGAGCAACCGGGCTACCTTCCCGCCTGGGCGGGCTACGGGGGAGGCGGCCCCGTCCGGGTCGGACGTGAGCTCCGGCTCGTCTCTCCCCGTGCGGAGCTCCTCGACCTGACGGCCCGGTGGGTCCAGACGGCCCTGTCGACCGCGGGGGCGGACGTGGACCTCGTGGCGGTGGATCCACAGGTGTTCGAGCGCCTGGTCCTGCGGGAGCGGGACTACGAGCTCGCGCTGTGGGTCACGCGCAGCGGCCCGGGGCCGTGGCTCGACCGCTGGTTCTCCTCGGACTCGGGGGAGCGTCCCTCGACCTGGGAGGATCCGACGCTCGACGCCCTGCTCGGACGGGTCGGCCTCGGGGGACCGGAGGGTGCAAGCGCGCTCGAGACCTCCCAGCAGCTCCTCGCCCAGCAGGCGGCCGTCATCCCGCTGTTCCGCCCGGAGGTCGTGATGGCCTCGAGGGGGGTCCGTGGCGTCGAGGCCAACCCCACGGCCGACGGTCCGCTGTGGAACGCCGAGGCGTGGGCGTTCGTCGAACGACCGACCACACGGCGAACGTGATCCGTCGGCGGTCTCCTATAATCGAGGCTCCTCGTCGGAGTGGCGGAATTTGGTAGACGCGCTAGGTTGAGGGCCTAGTGCCCCGAGAGGGGCGTGGGAGTTCAAATCTCCCCTCCGACACCATCGAGCAGGGGCGACGCCGGGTCGTCGTTTCCTCGGCGCCCGGCGCCGTGGCAGGATGGACGCATGGCGCTGGTCGGATGGGCGGTCGTGGCCGCGATCGTGCTTGGCTACCAGGGACTGGCGCTCGCCAGCGGCCCCGGCTTCCCCACGATCAGCGACCTGCTGGGCGTGGTGACGCGCAGCCTCGTCGGACGGTGGGTGCTCTTCGCCCTGTGGCTGTGGCTGGGGTGGCACCTGTTCGTCCGGGGATGGCGCTTCTTCCTCCAGGGGTGAGCGTGGACGGAAGCCTCGGCGGCGGGGTCCTCGGCGGCGTCGTGGCTCCGCTGGCCTCGGTGTACCTCGCGTTCCTCGCGATGCTTCGCCTCTACCGCCGCTCGGGGCGCGATGACCGTCGGGACCGTCACCGTGCCCCGGCGCGCCCTCTCGCTCTCCTGCGACACCTCCTCGTCACGGCCGCGGGCGGCTTCGGCGTCTTCCTCGGGATCGTCCTGGTCTTCTCGTTCGTGTTCGCCGATCAGGAGCGGGCCCTCCGTGAGGCCCTGGGTGGGGGAGGTTTCCTGGCCGCCCTCGCGGTGGTGGTACTCGCCCTCGCGGGATGGATCGAGGGCTCGATCGCCTCCCGAGGTTCGAGGTAGCCCCGCTGGCCTCCTGGGCGGACCTGGAGCGGGCCGAGCCCGGTTTCGCCGAGCGGCTCCGCGCCCGCCTCTCGCACCGGAAGCACTGCACCCTCGCGACCCTCCGAGCCGACGGATCCCCGCGGATCAGCGGGACCGAGGTCGTGTTCGAAGGCGGGGAGACCTCCTCGGGTCGATGCCCGGCTCGAGGAAAGCGCGCGACCTCCTCCGCGATCCTCGCCTGGCGCTGCACGGTCCGACCGAAGATCCCCCGGAGCCGCCGGGCCCGTGGGACGGCGAGGCGAAGCTGGCGGGTCTCGCCGTCCCGATCGAGCGCCACGTCGCGGAGGGACCGCCGGCGGAATGGTTCCGCCTCGACATCCGCGAGGCCGTCCTCACCTGGATCGGGGATCCACCCGACCGGCTGCTCATCGACTCGTGGCACCCGGAGCGTGGGCTACGCCGCCGCGAGCGCCGCTAGCGCGCGGCGCAGCCCCGCTCGAGAGGCCGTGCCTAGCTCGTGACCGTGATCGGGACGCTGTCGACCGGCGAGACCTTCCCGCCCTGGATCGCGCGCGCGTAGATCGTGCGCGTCCCCGGCTGCACGAACGTCGTCGGCATGGACGCCGAGAACGTACCGGTGGCGAGGTTCACGGTCGCGTTCGTCTTCGTCCCGCTGAAGGTCGGGTTGTCGATCGTCAGCTCGACCCGTCGGTTGAAGCTCGAGGTGTAGCTCGG
>DATLGG010000177.1:0-2685 GCA_035540615.1 Actinomycetota bacterium
GGAGTGGGATGCCTGGTACGCGCAGCGGCTCGGCGCTCCCCACTACCTGCTCGCGAGCGGCGACGCGCGGATCACCTTCGACGAGCTCCTCGGGGACCCGATCACCGTCCAGACGCGGATCGAGGACCGGGCCGAGGTGACGATCCGGGGGCACGCCTCCTGGCTGGGGCTCGACCTGCGGGACGACGCTCGGCTCACGGGCGGGAGCCTGTGGGCGACCGGAGAGGCGACCGACCGCGCGCGGCTCGACATCACCGAGGACGCGTCGTGGGGAAGCATCGACCTGCGCGACGACGCCTCGGCGCGCCTCGTCGGCAGCGGTGGGCCGAGCACGGGCTTCTCGATCCGGCTCCACGACCGGGCGAACGCGAAGATCGAACGGGCGAAGGCGGGGATGTACCAGCACTGGGGCTCGGGTCTGCTCGAGGTCGTCGACACGGTCGCCCCCGCGGAGCTCGGGGGACAGCGCGAGCTGCGCATCTGGATGCGCAGCGCCGACGCCCGGGTGTCGCTCCGGAACTTCGGCCACCAGCATTCCCTGAACCTTCCGGTCTGCGGGATGCCGTGCAACCCGTGGTTCGTCATCTTCGGGGAGGGTGAATACGTGCGGGCGGAGGATTCGGTCTTCCACATGGAGATCGACCGCACGCGCTTCGTCGAGCTCGAGGACAGCGTCGGGCTCTCCGTCTATCCGGTCCGGACGGGGGGTGGCGGCTACAAGGACCCGGTTCGGGGCGAGTGCATCCGCTCCGTCGCCTCGGCCACGAACGTCGGCTTCGAGGGCCACTGCGCGAGGCTCCGCGTGAGCGTCCTCGGCTCCGACGGTGCGATGCTCCCCGGCGCGACCGTGACCCTCCTCGACGGCGTGAGCGGCGAACCCTCCCCCGCCTACGACGCCGGCAGCGGCGAGGTCGACGCCCGTCGCACGACCGATGCAGCGGGGGTCGCGACCTTCGACCTCGCGCGACGGGCTCATCCGCTCAAGGTTCGGGTTCAGGGGCCGGGCATCGACCACACGACGGACGTCTTCGTGGTCGCGACGGATGCGCACGACCTGACGGTCAGGCTCCCCCGCTAAGGGAGCAGGAGGCGCTGGCCCTCCCGTAGGGCGGAATCGGAAAGGTCGTTCGCTCGCCGGATCTCCCCGATGAGCGGCCGGGGGTCCTCGCCGGGCGCCGCGAGCCGGCTCGCGATCTCCCACAGGGTCTCGCCGGAGCGGACGACGTGCTCCCGCTGGAGGGGCTCCGGCTGCTCCTCGGCCCCCGAGCCGGCACCCGCTCGCCCCGCCGCCAGGATGGTGACCGTCGCGACGAGGAGGGCCACCAAGCGTCCGTATCGAACCCGTGTTCGGATCACGTGCCGAGTATCTCGAACGCACGTTCGGATGTCAAGGAGTCGAACACATGTTTGCCCCCGGGGCCTCCCCGTGCTACGTTCGGCCGCGAACCCGACAGGAGGACCGACGATGGGCGAGGACATCACCCCCCGGCAGCAGCGGATCCTGGAGTTCATCCGGCGAACCGTGCAGGAGCGTGGATATCCCCCGACGGTGCGCGAGATCGGCGAGGCCGTGGGACTCACCTCCTCCTCGAGCGTCCATGCGCAGCTCGCGAACCTCCAGCGCAAGGGGTACCTGCGGAAGGACGCCGCGAAGCCGCGGGCGATCGAGGTCTCCGGGGGCCGCTCGGCCGCCGCCGCCGCCGTCCCGCTCGTCGGGCGGATCGCCGCCGGGGAGCCGGTCCTCGCCGAGGAGCACGTCGAGGAGTACCTCCCCGTCCCGCCGGGCTTCGTGGGGCGCGGGGAGCACTTCGCCGTGACCGTGACCGGCGACTCCATGATCGATGCGGGGATCCACCACGGCGACATCGCGGTGATCCGCCGCCAAGACGTCGCCGAGGACGGAGCGATCGTCGCGGCGATCCTTCCGGGCGCCGCCGAGGAGGAGGCGACGGTGAAGCGCCTCCGTCGACGCGACGGACGCCTCGTCCTGGTCCCGGAGAACCCTGAGCTCGACCCCTTCGAGATGCCGAAGGGCGGGCGCATCGTCGGCGTCGTGGTCTCGATCCTGCGGAAGCTCTAGCCTGGCAGGGTGGAGCCCGACCACCCGCGCTTCTCTCGCCGTCGCTTCCTGTCGATCGCCGCGGTGCTCGCGGCGACGAGGCTGCTCCCACGCCGGCGTCCGCTCCGAGAGATCCTCTCGACCGCGCCTTCGGCCAGCGAGCCCCTCTCGCTGGACATCCTCTGCCGCGACGCCTGGGGCGCCGCGGACCGCCGCGGCTCCTACGTGCGGCACACCGTCCGACGGATCACCCTCCACCACAGCGCCGTGAGGCTCGAGGACAACCGTGACGCACCCGGCCGCTTCCGCTCCCACCAGGCGTACCACCAGTCGCTCGGGTGGCCGGACATCGCTTACCACATCCTGATCGACCGCAACGGCCACGTGTACCGCGGCCGCCCGGCCTGGGCGAAGGGCGACACCGGGACGGACTACGACCCGCGTGGTCACCTCCTCGTGCTGTGCGAGGGCGACTTCGAGTCGCAGGGCCCCTCGCGGGCGCAGGTCCGCTCGCTCGTGCGGGTCCTGGCCTGGGCCTGCCGGCGGTTCGACGTCCCCCCGCGACGGATCAGGGGGCACCGGGACTGGGCCTCGACCACCTGCCCCGGACGCAACCTCTACGCGCT
>DATLGG010000178.1:0-3643 GCA_035540615.1 Actinomycetota bacterium
CACCGCCGTTGCGGATGCGCTCCCCGACCCGCACCAGTTCCCGCCCCTTCTCATCCAGCACGGCCCCGCCACCGGGCTCTGGGCGGAACGAGGTCGACACCGGCCATACCGGGAAGGCCACGTCGCCGCCTCCGACCAGCAGCAGGCAATCACCGCGGATCACCAAGCGGCCCTCGAGGCCCGCCTGGCCGAACGCGCGCGTATCCGCTACCGGAAAGAGTAAGCCTTGGGCTTCCGGCGGCAGTGCCGGCGAGGGAGAAGCACGTGAGGTCCGCGGTCGAGCCCGGTCGACATCTCGGGGTCCCGCACACCCAACCACGACGAGGGTGAGACACAGCAACGCTCGGAGGGAATGGAACCTGGTCACGCCACCATCGCAGCCATCGTAGCCGAGCTGCGCTATCGGGCGATCCCTAGCGGAGAGGCGGAGCGAACGGGCGAACCGCCGGAAGGGACGTCTCCCGCTCCGCTTCGCGGACCGCGTGGCGTCCGCCGGGGAGCGGCGGATCGGGGTCGAGCTCCAGGAGGGGGACGAGGACGAACGCGCGCTCGTGCATCCTCGGGTGCGGGACGGTGAGGCCGGGCTCGTCGATCTGCCGCCGGCCGTAGGTCAAGAGGTCGATGTCGATCCTGCGTGGCCCCCAACGTTCGGTGCGGACGCGTCCCATCTGCCGCTCGACGTCGAGGCAGGCATCGAGGAGATCGCGCGCGGAGAGCTCCGTCTCGACCTCGACGACCGCGTTCAGGTAGTCCGGCTGCTCGGGTCCGCCGACGGGATCGGTCTCGTAAACGCGCGAGGAGCGGAGGACGCGCGCGCCGGCGGCGTCCAGTCGCCGGACCGCTTCCTCCAGGTTCGCAAGACGGTCGCCGAGGTTCGAGCCGAGCCCGAGGTAGGCGCGGGTCACCGCCCGAGCCGGCCCGCGGTCGCCTCCGCCGACACGTCGGCCACCCCCAGCCGGTCGGCGGCCGCGGGCTTGTGGACGACGGCGCGACAGGTCAGGACACCCGGAACCTCCGCGACGGCCGCGCTCACCTGCTCGGCGATCGTCTCGAGGATCGCGTACGACCCCTCCTCCACGGCTGAGCGGGCGACGCGCGCCAGGTCGCGGTAGTCGGCGGTCGACCCGAGGTCGTCATCCGAAGCGTCCACCACGACCTCGAGGTCGATCGCGAACCGCTGAGGCTCGTCACGCTCACCCTCGCTCGCGCCGTGCCGACCGTCGGCGGCGATCCCGGTCACCCGGAGGAGCTGCGGCATGCCTCAGCCCTGCGCGCGGGCGCGCGCCTTCGCCTCGGGGATCTTTCGGAAGTCCCAACTCGCGATCGAATCGGGGTCGAGGCGGAGCCAGGTGCGGTTCCGCCACTTCGAGTACGGCACCTCACCGCCCCCCATGTACTTCTCCGACCACATCCGCTCGACCTCGGGCTGGCGGGGGTCGTCGTTGGCCCGCTCGATGCGCCCGTGGATCGTGACACCGCGCAGGACCTCGTACTCGACGCCGTCGTCGACGACGGCCGTCGCGCGGCCAGATCGCAGCATGTTCTCGACGGTGACGTTGCCGAGCGTCGAGTTGAGGAAGAGCGCCCGGTCGTGCCAGATGAACCACAGCGGGACGACGTGTGGCTCGCCTCGTTCGTCGGCCGTCGCCACCCGCGCCGTCCGTTGCTCCGCGAGGTACGTCTCCATCTCCTCCGGCGTCATCGAGATGTCGAGCTTCGCCATCTACTCCTCCACGAACTCGTGCGGCGGGTCGGGCCGCGTGAAGGATACGCCGAGGTCCACCGGCACGGGCCCCCCGGCGTGATCGTGCCCCGGCTGGCCGAGGTAGCGGTTGCGCAGGAACTGCGAGACGAGCGGAAGCACGGTCTCGGCCGCGTCCTCGGTGACGTAGTGGCCGCAGCCGGGCAGCAGCGCGATGCCGGCATCCGGCAGCGTCTCCCAGAGCTCCTCCGCGTGCCGCGCCGGCAGGAAGGCGTCGTCCTCCCCCCAGACCACGAACGCCGGGATGTCGAGCGCGGCGAGGTCCTCACGCCGACCGTCGAGCCCCGTCTCGGTCAAGGCACGCGCGGCGCGCAGGAGCGCCGGCGGGTCCTCGCGCCAGGGCCGCAGGAACACCTCGAGCTCCTCCTCCGGCAGCCTCGCGCGCTGCCCCATGCCGAGGTCGAACGCCGTGCGCACCGTGAGCTCCGCGAGCTCCGGCGTCGCGAGGCGGTCGGGCGTCGCCTGCAGCACGCGCATCGGCTCGGACGGCTCGACGCCGATCGTCACGCCGTCGATCACGACCAGTGCTTCGGCTCGCCCTTCGAGGGCGAGGATCTGGGCGATCGCGCCACCGATGTCGTGCCCGACCAGCGCCGCGCGCTCGATGCCGAGGTGGTCGAGCAGTTCGCGGACCGCGGCGGCGAGCGCGGGGATCCCGGAGTCCGCCTCCGCGCGCCTCTCGGACGCGCCGTAACCGGGCAGGTCGGGCGCGAGGGCGCGCATCCGCACCGAGAGCATCGGCAGGAGGTCCCGCCAGAGGTGCGACGACGTCGGGAAGCCGTGGAGCAGGACGACCGGTGGTCCATCGCCCTCGTCGGCGTACGCGACCTCTCCGACGGAGAGCTCGACGCGTTGGAAGTCGAGCTCGCTCATGCGCGCCGGATCGCGTCCGCGACCCGGACCACGCGGACCATCTGGGGAACGTCGTGGACCCGGACGATGTGTGCGCCGAGGAACGCCATCGCCGCGACGGCCGCAGCCGTCCCCTCCATCCGCTCCCCGACGGGGAGCCCACGGAGCGCGTCGCCGATGAACGACTTCCGCGACGGCCCGACGAGCAGCGGCCGCCCGAGGTCGAGGAACGCCGGTGTCTCCTTCATGAGCGTGAGCGAGTGCGGTGTCGTCTTCGCGAACCCGAGCCCCGGGTCGATCGCGACCCGCTCCCGCTCGATCCCCGCCTCGACCGCGGCCTCGACCCGCTCCGCGAGGTAGTCATGGACCTCGCGCACGACGTCGTCGTACACGGGGTTCTCCTGCATCGTCTTCGGCTCGCCCTTCATGTGCATCAGCACGAGTGCGGCGCCGCTGTCGCGGACGAGGCCGAACATCTCGGGGTCGCGCCCGGCGGTCACGTCGTTGACGATCGTCGCGCCCGCCTCCAGCGCCGCGGCGGCGACCTCGGCCTTCCGCGTGTCGATCGAGATGGGAACGTCGACCTCGGCGACGAGCCGCTTCACGACCGGGACCACGCGATCGCGCTCGTCGGCCGCGGGGACCGCGTCCGAGCCGGGGCGTGTGGACTCGCCGCCGACGTCGAGGATGTCCGCACCGTCGGCCACCATCCGGACGCCCTCGGCCACCGCGACCTCCGGGTCGAAGAACCGCCCCCCGTCCGAGAACGAGTCCGGCGTGACGTTGATGATCCCCATGACCAGCGTCCGCTCGCCACAGTCGAGCACGCGATCAGGCAGCCTCCACCGGTAGTCGTTCACGAGCGGAAGCCTACCGGACCCGTAACGATCGCCGCCCCTCGGGCGTTTCCTTCACGATGACGCTCACGATGGCAGCAACCCTGGCCGAGCAGGCGGCGGTCCCCCCCACCTTCGAGTGCTTCTACGAGGCGACGTACGAGCGCCTCCTGAGGGCGATGTACCTAGTGGC
>DATLGG010000179.1:0-2504 GCA_035540615.1 Actinomycetota bacterium
GTGCGTCGCCGACGGAGTTGTGCTCGGCGATGTAGTCGACGATGTCGGTGACCTGCTGGTCGGTGTAGCCGAGCCGGGTGAGCGCCCGCGGGACGGTCTGGTTGACGATCTGCATCGTCCCGCCGCCGACGAGCTTCTTCGACTTCACGAGCGCGAGGTCGGGCTCGATGCCGGTCGTGTCGCAGTCCATCATGAGCCCGATCGTGCCCGTGGGAGCCAGCACGCTGGCCTGCGCGTTGCGGTAGCCGTGCGTCTCGCCGAGGCTGATCGCCCGGTCCCAGGAGCTCTTCGCCGCGGAGAGCAGCGCCTCGGGCACGAGCTCCGCGTCGATCCGGTCCGCCGCCGAGCGGTGCTTGCGCATCACGCGGAGCATCGCGTCGCGGTTCGGCGCGAAGCCGGCGAAGGGCCCCATCTGCTCGGCGATCTTCGCCGAGGTCGTGTAGGCGTGGCCCGTGAGGATCGCGGTGATCGCGCCCGCCCACGCGCGCCCGCCGTCGGAGTCGTACGGGAGGCCCCGGGCCATGAGCAGCGCCCCGAGGTTCGCGTACCCGATGCCGAGCTGTCGGAAGGCCTTGGCGTTCCGCCCGATCTTCTCGGTCGGGTAGCTCGAGTTGCCGACGATGATCTCCTGCGCGGTGAACACGATCTCGACCGCGTGCTTGAACGCCGCGATGTCGAAGTTCCCATCGGCGTCGGCGAACTTCAGCAGGTTGAGGCTCGCGAGGTTGCACGCCGAGTTGTCGAGGTGCATGTACTCCGAGCACGGGTTCGAGGCGTTGATCCGTCCCGAGGCCGGGCTCGTGTGCCAGTCGTTGATCGTCGTGTCGTACTGGACGCCCGGGTCGGCGCACTCCCAGGCGGCCTGCGCGATCTGCCGCATGACGTCACGGGCACGGACGCTCTCGAGCGGCTCGCCGTTCGTCACCGCCTTGAGCTTCCAGTCGCGGTCGTCGACGTAGGCCTGCATGAACTCGTCGGTCACCCGCACGGAGTTGTTCGCGTTCTGGTACTGGACCGAGGCCGAGTCCTTGCCGTCGAGGTCCATGTCGAACCCGGCGTCACGCAGGGCCCGCGCCTTGCGCTCCTCGTTCGCCTTGCACCAGATGAAGTCCTCGACGTCGGGGTGGTCCACGTCGAGCACGACCATCTTCGCGGCGCGCCGGGTCTTGCCCCCGGACTTGATCGTGCCCGCGGAGGCGTCGGCGCCGCGCATGAACGAGACCGGCCCGGAGGCGAGGCCGCCGCTCGAGAGGCGCTCCTTCGACGAGCGGATCGTCGAGAGGTTGATGCCGGAACCGGAGCCGCCCTTGAAGATCGTCCCCTCCTCGACGTACCAGTTGAGGATGCCCGTCATCGTGTCGTCGACGGCGAGGATGAAGCACGCGGAGCACTGCGGCTTCTCCTCGACCCCGACGTTGAACCACACCGGCGAGTTGAACGCGGCCTTCTGGTGGACGAGGAGGTGCGTGAGCTCGGCGGCGAAGATCTCGGCGTCGTGCTCCGTCGCGAAGTAGCCGTCCTTCCGCCCCCAGCCGGTGATCGTGTCGACCACGCGGCCGATCATCTGCCGGACGGAGTACTCGCGCTGAGGGGTGCCGAGGGGGCCGCGGAAGTACTTCTGCGCGACGATGTTCGTCGCGTTCTGCGACCAGGAGCGGGGGAACTCGACGTCCCGCTGCTCGAAGGCGTTCCCGCCCTCCTTGAAGTTCGGGATGATCGCGTCGCGGGTCTCCCACTCGACCTGGTCGAAGGGGTGGACCCCCTCGTCGGTGAAGAACCGCTTGAACGTCAGGCCGTTGCCGACCCGATCCCCCGTGATCCGCTGAACGTCATGCTCCCGCGTCGCCACGCCAGTCCCCCTTTCTCCGCCGGCCGGGAAGGTGGCCCTCGGAATGACAGCGGTGTGATTCTACGCCGGTGCCCCCGGGCGCGCAACCATCCTACGACGCAGATGTTGTGCCCGTCCAGGTTCCTACCACAATATGTTGTGTCTCTCCGGACATCACCGCTTCCGTGTCGCACGACCCTTCGGCTGCCGCTTCTGGAGGAGCAGACCGAGCTCGCGCTCGAAATCCGTGAGCTCCTGGAAGCCCTTGTAGACCGAGGCGAACCGCATGTACGCGACCTCGTCGGTCCGGCGCAGGGCCCCGAGGACCTCGAGACCGACGTCCTGGCTCGTCACCTGCGGACCCTTGCGCCGGAGACGCTCCTGCACGCGGTCGGCCAGCCGCTCGACCTGCTCCTCCGTCACCGGCCGGTTCTTGATCGCCTTCGCGATGCCCCCGACGACCTTCGCCCGGTCGTAGGGCTCCTTCGTCCCGTCGCGCTTGATCACGACCAGGTGGACCTCTTCGGCGCGCTCGAAGGTCGTGAAGCGCGCGCCGCAGGAGGGGCACTCCCGCCGGCGGCGGACCGTCGCCCCGGCGTCGGCCGGGCGCGAATCGACCACCCGCGTATCCGGCTTCCCGCACCGCTGGCAGCGCACGACACACAACATCTTGGAC
>DATLGG010000180.1:0-6826 GCA_035540615.1 Actinomycetota bacterium
GAGCGTCGGTGTCAGGGCGGTGGTGTACACTACGTTCTGCATCAGGAGTGGCTCGGCGGTAGTCGGGCCCAGCAACCTGGGACGGACACCCAAGGTGCTTCCCGCTGAGGCGGGGATGCGGTCACGAAGGGCCGGACAAGCGGCCCGGAGGGGCAAACAAGTGTCCTGAAGGCAGGAGCTCGGCCTGGTGCGGAGGCCGAGCTTTTTGCGTTTCGGGCCGCCGCATCCCGGCTCGGCCTGGCACCGACCGTCCCCCGAGTGGGAAGGGAGGTGACACGCGCGATGGGAGACGCGTACGCGGTCCTCGAGGCCCTGCGGGAGATGCCTGCCCTGGAGCCTTCTCTCGAGAGCTCGACCGGCGACCTGCTCGCTCGCCCCGACGGCACACTGGTGCCGATCGGCGAGCCAGGGTCCTCGGGCGAGGAGGCGGAGCTGCCGGGCGGCGAGCCGGAAGCGCCGCTCCGCAGCCAGCGGCCGGCATCCAGCCGGGCTGCCTCGACGCTCTGGGACTGAAGGTTGGGGGCGGGTTCGCCCGCCCCCTCCTTCCCATCACGCACGCCATGACGACCCCCGAGCACTACAGCCGGATCGACGCGGTGATCGACCTGCCGCTGATGCGATCGAAGACCGTTGCGGTCTGCGGCGCGGGCGCCGTCGGCTCGCGCATCGCCGACGAGCTCGCGCGCTCCGGGATCGGCGCGCTGATCCTCGTGGACCCCGAGCCGTTCGAGGCGAGCAACCTCTCGCGGCACGTCCTCGGATACCGCGACGTCGGGCGGAACAAGGCCGAAGCGCTGGCCGACCACCTCAGGCGCCAGGTGCCGGACCTGCAGGTCGCGACGTCCCCGGCCGACCTGGCCGACCTACCCGACGACGCGCTGGACAGCGTCCTCTGGTGGGCCGACGTCATCGTGGCCGCGACCGATGACCGCGTCGCGCAACGACGCATCGGATCTTCAGCCCGCCGCCGCTCGATCCCCGCGGTCTTCCCCGGCGTCGCTCCCGAGGGAGGCGGGGGTGAGATCTTCGTCTCCTTCGGCTGGGAGACTCCGTGCTTCGGGTGCTGGGACCGGTTCCGCAGCGCCACTGAGCGTCCGCGGGCCGTGCAGGCGCTGGGCGTGGACATCCTGCCGGTGGTGCACGTCGCTGTCTCGGCGGTGCTGGCGCTGCTGGACCCGGCGTCGCGCTTCGCCCACATCTTCCGGCCGCAATCTCCCGATCCGAGGCTCCGGACCCTCTTCTTCGCGGGCACCTTCCGCATGGATGAGGGGCGGGTGGCCGACGGTTACCGACGGGCCGTCCCGGAGTTCCGGGCCGCTTGCCCGGACTGCGATCCCTGGGGCTGGCGACTGCCCCGAGGCGGGCCGGGGCACCGGCATGCGTTCCCGCCAGGCGATGACGAGGAGTAGGAGGGAGACGAGATCGATCAGAAACGGGTCTTGGTCGACACACTGAACCACGAGCTGATCGGCATCAGGAAGCCGTTCGGGATGTTCGGGCAGATCAACTGGTCGGTCGAGTCCGTGCGGGGGGAGACGATCCAGGTCTCGATCTGGACGCCGAGACCGCTGGACGGGCTGGGGGTGGCGACGAACGTGCGGAACGCGCTCCTCAACTACCTCCAGGACCTCTTGCCCCTGCGTCGGTGCAGGGTCCTGTTCGAGCGGCGACTCGACGGCGTGCGCGAGGAGCACCTGCTGGACTTCGAGTACCGGCCGGGCGAGGAGCGGAAGAGCGCCGCGATCCTGATCGAGGCGAACGTCGCGCCCCGCCGCGAACGGCTGAGGCCCCTGCTCCGGCGCCTGTACCGGGACGACGGCCACGCCGAAGCCCCCGACCGGCTGCCGAAGGGGGGCGCCTAGAGGTCCATCACCGGAACTTGTCAGACCCCAGTGGCACTATCCGCAGGCAGGTCCCTTGACAGCAGTGCGACCATGGAGGCGAACAGTGAACATAGGACGGGAACGCGAGACCATCTACATCGAGCCGGTCGAGGCGCCGGCCCCCACCCCCGTGCCACCCGACGACCCGCCGGAGAAGGAACCCGCCGAGGTCGGCTGAGCCGGTGCGCGTCCCCGACTCCCCCGTGCCTCTCCGTGCGTTCCGCGCCTGGAGGATCCGCCGAGACCAGAGCGGCATCACGCTGGTGTCCGCGGGTGTGCCCCATCTGTGGCGACCCGGCCGGCCGGAGACAGCCCAGTGCCACTGGGTCGCCGGTCGCGTCCGCGTCCCGGGGGTGAACCACGCGCCGTTCGAGCGCTGCAGGTGTGGGATCTACGCGTTCCGTGAGCTCGACCACCTGATCGAGCAGGGGCCGAACCCGTGGGTCGAGCCGGTGGTGCTCGGTGCCGTCCGGCTGTGGGGGAAGGTGATCGTGCACGACCTCGGCTACCGGGCGCAGCACGCGAAAGTAACCGAGATCTTCGCGGTCCCCGGGCAGGAGTGGCTGCACGACGTCGCCCGCCGCTACCGCGCCGAGGTGACCGACCATCTCGTGGAGCGGCTCGCCTGGTATCGGGGCGGTCCGCGCGACGGCGAGATCCGCTGGCCCGACGCCGCGACCGAGGCCGGCGCGCACTTCTGGACGGGGACCACGTACCGCTACGGCCGACCGAGCGGCCGGAAGAGACCCGCCTGACCCTCGCGCCGCCAGGATCCGATGTGCCGGCGACGTCAGAGCCTCCTGCCACCGTCGGATCGCCCATCCTCTCCCGGGCCAGTGGGTTGTTCGCTCCACGGATGAGGGGAGACAATGGCGGTTGATGAACGCAGACGGAAGGCGCTTCACGATGCGCTCGAGCGGCGCATCGGCTCCGAGGAGGCGGCGACGCTGATGGAGATGCTGCCGCCGGTCGGCTGGGCAGACGTCGCGACGAAGCACGACCTGCACCAGTTGGAGCTTCGGCTGGAAGCGCGGATCGAGGGAGGCCTCGCGGGCGTTCGAGGTGAGCTCGGGTCCGCGATCGAGCGCATGGGCCGGCGGATCGTCATGTGGACCGCCGTGATGCTCGTCGGCCTCGCCGGGGTCGTCCTCACCGCGGCGCGCCTCTCCTAGCAGGGTTCGCGGACCGGAACCCTCGGCCCAGAGCCCGCCGGTTCCGTATCGCTAGGGCCGGCGGAAGCGGGTGCGGTCGCGCTCCACCTCCGTGCGCAGGTCGCAGTCCTCGACGTGGTCGTTGACGAGGCCCATCGCCTGCATAAAGGCGTACACGGTCGTGGGGCCGACGAAGTTCCAGCCGCGCTTGCGCAGGTCCTTGCTCATCGCGATCGAGGCGGGCGTCTTCGGGTTGGCGAACAGCCACTCGAGGACGACCCGTCCGGGCCGGTCCTTCGCGTCCGGCTCGAACCCCCAGACGTAGCGCGCGAGGCTGCCGAACTCGCCGACGAGCTCGAGGTAGCGGCGGGCGTTGTTGATCGTCGCCTCGATCTTCGCGCGGTTGCGGACGATGCTCCCGTCGCCCATCAGTCGCTCGACGCTGCGGCTGTTGAACCGCGCCACCGCCGCCGGTTCGAACCCGCGGAACGCGCGGCGGAACCCCTCGCGCTTGCGCAGGATGATCAGCCAGCTCAGCCCGGACTGGAACCCCTCGAGGCTCAGCTTCTCGAACAGCCGGACGTCGTCGGCGACCGGACGGCCCCACTCGGTGTCGTGGTACCGCTCGTACAGCGCGTCGCCGGCGCACCACCAGCAACGCCGGATCCCATCGTCGCCGACGACCGTCGCCTCCACGCGCGGAACCATCTCACGTCGCCGCCCGCCGCGGCCACCGCCGCACCCGTCCGGTTCGTGTCGGCGGCCACCGGCATCATCGGCGCGTGATCGTCTTCGTCGTCGTGCTCGCGTTCGTCGCTGCCATCGTCACGGTCCTTCGGTTGACCCGGCCGCAGCAGGCAGACGCCCCGCCGGCGGACCCGAACGACGTGCTCGCCCGCTTCCTGGCGAAGTGGATCATCGCCGGGTTCATCCTCTGGCTCGTGCTCATGCTCTTCGGAGAGCCCTGGTGAAGTCGCGGCACCCGATCGTCCCGCTCCCCCATCGAACGCGCGTTCGTGTCGGTGCCTCCCGGCATCATCCGAGGTGGAGAGCGTGGCCCCATGAAGACGAAGGAGATCGCCGAGCGCCTCGCGTCGCTGTGCGCCGAGGCGAAGATGCAGACGTCCGCCGGACGGATCCTCGTGCCGGCGCGGCCCGTCGACCTCATCGAGGAGCTCCTGCCGTTCCTCGACGATCGCGAGCGCGAGGGCGCCCTGTGGAACGGCTTCGCCCACATGGCCCGGCGCTCCCGGTCGATCGGCTGGCGGTCGCTCCTGCAGTTCTGCTGGGACGAGCGGGAGAGCTCGATCGACCTCCTGACGGTCGAGGGTCTGTCGTTCGTCGCGCTGCCGGTCGACGAGGACGGCACGGCCGAGCGCGTGATCGCCCGGTTCGACCCGGAGGTAAGCGGCGACCTCGTCGCCGCCTTCCTGCTCGACGTCGCGCGGTCGAACGGGGAGGAGTACGGCTTCGAGCTCTTCGACGTGTTGCCGGACGAGGCGATCGACCGGGTCGGGCTGCCGTACGGTGCGATCGAAGACGCGTACCGCGCGTGGACGCACCGACAGGAAACGAGCCGATGAGCCGGCGCACATGACGGAGGGACGCATGGATCAGCTGATCACCCTGCTCGGCGGAGGGCTCCCGCCGCGCGAGGAGCTCGCAGATCGCTACCGCGGCACGATGCTCGGCGTGGCGGTCGGCAACGCGCTCGGCCTGCACGTCGAGGGTGCCTCCGCGGCGACCGTCGCCGAGCGCTTCGGCCACATCACCGACATCGACCCGAAGGTGCGGGAGACGCCGTGGGACGACGACCTCGCGCAGACGGTCGTGCTGGCGGAGGCGCTGCTCGAGGGGGACGACCTCGACCTCGACGACCTCGCTCGCCGGCTGCTCGCATGGCGGGAGGCGAACGGACGCGGGATCGGGGCGCTCACGTGGCAGGTGCTCGACGAGCTCGAAGAAGGAACGCCCGCCCACGATGCAGCGCGCGTCGTCTGGGAACGCACCGGACGAAGCTCCGCCGGGAACGGCGCGGTGATGCGGTGCTGGCCCGTCGCCCTCCGGTGGCTCCACGATCCCGAGCGGCTCGTGCGCGAGGCGAGGACGAGCGCCCTCGTGACGCACCACGACCCGCGGTGCGAGTGGTCGACCGTGGCCTCGGTGATGCTCGCCGCCGGGACGCTCCTCGGTCGCGACCTCGAGCTCCCCAGGCTCGCACGTGCGCTCGAGGAGGCCGGAGCCCCTGCAGAGGTCACGGACGCGCTGCGTGCCGCCGAGGCCGCCTCCCTCGACGACCTCGCGCTCGACGACCCGTTCGCGATGGGCTACACGTTGAAGGCGATGCAGGTCGCCGCGTGGGCCGGTCGCCAGGAGCCGGACGTGGCACGCGTCCTCAGCGACGTCGTCAGCGCCGGAGGCGACACCGACACGAACGGAGCGGTGGCGGGCGCGATCATGGGCGCGCGTCTCGGCGCCCGAGCGATCCCCCAGCGATGGATCGACGCGATCCCGCGCCCCGAGGACCTGGTGACCGTCGCCGACGACCTCCTGACTCGGGTCCAGGCGTAGCAGAGCGACGTCCGGGGAAGGCTCCAAGCAGAGGAGGTGAGCTGATGTACATACCGATCGGCATCGGAGCGATCGTCGTCATCGCGCTCCTGATCTGGCTCCTCGCCTGAGCTAGCAGCCCACAACGACGGGGCGGGCCCGCGCCGCCCCGTCACCATCCCCCGAGCTCAGATCCTCTGCTCGACCGCGAGGATGTTCCCTTCGCTGTCCTTGAACCAGGCCATCTTCGCGGTCTCGAAGACGCCGACCCCTCTTGCGTCCGTCTGGAGGCCCGGAACGTCGTACCGCTCGAAGGTCACGCCGCGGGCGGTCAGCTCGTCGACGACGCGGTCCACGTCGTCCACGATGATCGTTGCCGCCGTCGCCTGGTTCGTGTCGGCGGACGCGCTCGGATAGAGGTCCCACCGCCCTCCCCCCGTACGGTAGATCAATCCCTCCGGAAGCTCTTCGGCCGGCGTCACCCCGAGCTTCTCGCGGTACCACTCCTTCGCCCGTGCGAGGTCCGCCGCCGGCAAAGTGGGACAGACCGGGAAGTCGAACGTCCCGCCGCTCATCGCTTCCTCCCGACGACGACATGACCTCCGACCGGGATGTCGGCCGTGCCGTCCTCCCGTTCGAATCCGCGCAGCGCGTCACCGGCGTCCGCCAAGACGCGGGCGTGATCCTCGTCTGAGATGCGGTCGATCAGCGGGGTCGCCTCGATCTCGGCACGCAGCATCTCCTCCACGGAGGGGAAGCGAGCGGTCTCCAGATGCGTCCGAGCCTCCGTGACCTCGAGCCCAGCCGCCTCGAACAGCGCCCGCACCAGATCGATGTCGCCGAGGACCCAGTAGCTGTCGAGCACACGCTTCGCCTCGGCACCGAGACGATCCGCGACCACTTCCACGAACGGGCCGTACGCGGGTTGTCTTCCGAGGTCGTCCCATACCTGCGCGACGACCTTGCCGTGCGGCTTGGCGACACGAACCATCTCCCGCAACGCTCCGGCGCGGTCGGGGAAGAACATGAGCGCCGCCTGGCACAGGACCGCGTCGAACGAGTCGTCGGCGAAGGGGAGGGCGGCTGCGTCAGCCTGGCGCCATGCGATGTCCGGCCGGAGGCGCCGTGCGACCGCCAGCATCGCTTGGTTCAGATCCACGCCGACGACCGCCGCGGCTCCGAGCCGGTCGGCCACCTCCCGCGCGACCACGCCGGTCCCGCACGCCACGTCGAGCACACGAT
>DATLGG010000181.1:0-3490 GCA_035540615.1 Actinomycetota bacterium
GATCGGCAGCGAGATCAGCCCCATCGAGATGACGGAGGCCGCGACGACGCCCGTCGTCGCCGCGAGGAGCGCGCCGACGAAGATGACCGCATAGGCGAGGCCCCCCCGGACCGTTCCGAAGAGCTGGCCGATCGTGTCGAGGAGGTCCTCCGCCATCCCCGAGCGCTCGAGGATGAGGCCCATGAAGGTGAAGAACGGGATCGCGAGCAGGACCTCGTTCGCCATCGTGCCGTAGACCCGCTCCGGCAGCGCCTGCAGGAGCGGCCAGGAGAGCGTAATGGTCTGGGGGGCGTAAGGCGCGAGCTCGACTGCGATCAGGAAGAACAGGAGGCCGTTCGCCGCGAGCGCGAAGGCGACCGGGTAGCCGGTGAGCATGAACACGACCAGCGTCGCGAACATGATCGGGGCGAGGTTCTGGGCGATGAGCTCGGCCATGGGAGGCTCCGGAGGGGGTCGCGCGTCAGCGCTTCGGATCGACGGGCGGGGCGCCGGACACCTCGGTCGAGGGCTGCGGCGGGGCGAGCTCGGCGAGGAGACGCTCGGCCTCGCTCTCGGCAGCCGCGCCGTGCCCGCCTGCCCCGTGATGCGGGTCCTCGATCTCGCCGCGCATCACCGCCACGCGCTTGATGAGCTCGCTCGCCCATTGCAGCAGGAGGACCATGAAGCCGAGCAGGATCAGCGCCTTGGCGGGCCAGATGATCAGCCCACCGGCGTTCGTTGAGATCTCGCCCGAGTGGTACGAGCGCCAGAAGAAGGGCCAGGACAGCCAGATCATCACGGCGACGAAGGGCAGGAGGAAGAGGACGTGCCCGAGCACGTCGATCCAGTCGCGGGTGCGCTTGGAGAAGCGCGACACGACGATGTCGATGCGAATGTGCTCGTTGTCCTTGAGCGTCCACGCGGCGCAGAGCATGAACACGGCCCCGAACAGGTACCATTGCAGCTCGAGCCACGCGTTGGAGGAGGTCCCGAAGACCTTGCGGATGATGGCGTTCGCCGCCGAGACCACGATGGCGACGACGATGGCCCAGGCGGTGATCTTGCCCAGGCGCACCGTGAGCGCGTCGATACCGCGACTGAAGGCGAGCAGCATGGCGTTTCCTCCGCCGGCGCTCCGGGCGCTCGTGCGTAGGCTGCTCCGTAGTCGAAACGCCGTCGGCGCGGCCCCCCTACTTTCGCTCGCCCCACCCCCTACTTTGGCTCGTTTCGGCCTCAATTCCCGGCGAACGGCAGCAACTCTGGTTGTTCGGGGAAGATCGCTCCGCTAACTTCCGGCGCTCGCAACCGCCCGTTCGGATCGATCTTGCACAGTCTCGCCGTCATCGCCGTCTCGGGCGCCTATCTCGGCCTCCTGTTCGGCATCGCCTGGTGGGCCGACCGAAAGGCGGCCGACGGCTCGTTCGCGCGGACCTTCGGACCGTGGGCGGCGATCACCTTCGCGCTCACCCTGGCCATCTACAACACGTCCTGGAGCTTCTACGGATCGGTCGGGCGCGCCGCCGCGAGCGGCCTCGACTTCCTGCCGATCTACATCGGCCCGACGCTGGTGCTGTTGTTCGGCCATCGTATGCTCGCCAAGGTGATCGCCATCGCGAAGGCGCAGAACGTCACCTCGATCTCCGACTTCATCGCGGCGCGCTACGGCAAGAGTCAGCTCATCGCGGCGCTGGTCACGGTCACGGCGCTCATCGGCGTGCTGCCCTACATCGCCCTGCAGCTGAAGGCGGTCGGCACGAGCTTCGACGTGCTCACTTCGCCCGGCCCCGCCGGAACGGACGAGATCGTGCCGTTCTGGCGCGACTCGGCCTTCGCGGTGGCGCTCGCGATGGCGGCCTTCACCATCGTGTTCGGGGTGCGCCACATCAACGCCAGCGAGCACCATCGCGGTCTGATGGTGGCGATCGCCTTCGAGAGCCTCGTCAAGCTCGGCGCGTTCCTCGCCGTGGCCGCCTTCATCGTGTTCGGGATGTCGGACGGGATCGGGGCGCTCCTCGACCGCGCCGCGGAGAGCCCGGGGCTGCGGCCCCTGCTCACCGTCGATCTCGGACAGCCGGCGTGGTTCGCGACGACGCTGATCGCGGTGATCGCCTTCCTGTGCCTGCCGCACGCCTTCCACGTGGCGGTGGTCGAGAACGACGACCCTCGGCACGCGCGCTTCGCCGCCTGGTTCTATCCGGTCTACCTCGCGGCCCTCAGCGTCTTCATGGTCCCGATCGCCATCGTCGGGCTCACCACCCTCGACGCCTCGATCAACCCGGACACCTTCGTCATCAGCCTGCCGATCGCCGCCGACCGGCCCGGCTTCGCGCTCCTCGCCTTCATCGGCGGTCTCTCGGCGGCGACCGGGATGGTGATCGTCGCCGCCGTGTCGCTCAGCACGATGCTGTGCAACGACGTGATCATCCCCCTCCTGCTGCGCTCCGGGCTCGTCCAGCGCACGGGCGGGCGCGACCTGTCGCGCCTCCTGCTTCGGATCCGGCGCGGCGCCGTCGTCGCGGTCCTCCTCCTCGCCTACCTCATGTACCGCGCCCTCGACCGCGGCTTCCCCCTGACCCAGATCGGGCTGGTCTCGTTCGTCGCGATCGCCCAGCTCGGGCCCGCCTTCTTCCTCGGCCTCTACTGGCGCCGGGCGAGCGCCGCCGGCGCCGCGGCGGGCATCGCCGTCGGCTTCCTGATCTGGGCCTACACCCTCCTCGTGCCGGCGATGCTGCCCCTGACCCCGCTCTCCGCCGAGCTTCTCGCGCAAGGCCCCTTGGGGATCGCGGCGCTGCGGCCGCGGGGGCTCTTCGGTACCGGTGCGCTCGACCTCATCTCGCACGCCACGCTCTGGAGCCTCGCGGGAAACCTCCTCGTCTTCGTGGCCGTGTCCTGGGCGACCCGCCAGAGCCCGGTCGAGCGGCTCCAGGCGGCGGCCTTCGTGTCCGGCGCCGCCGCCGAGGACGGGTCCCCTCGTCCCAGGGCGGGCCTCGCCCGCCTCGAGGACCTGCGGGCGCTCGCCGCCCGGTTCGTCGGCGCAGAGCGCTCGGAGACCGCGTTCGGCAACTACCTGCGCGGCCGGGACGGTGCGGACGCCCCGGAGCGGTCCGGCCTCGCCGATCTCGACGCGGTGCGCTTCACCGAGCACCTCGTCGCGGGCGCGATCGGCGCGCCCTCGGCCCGGGTGGTCATGGCCGCCTCCCTCGAGACCGTCTCGCTCTCCCGCGGCGCCGCCATGGCGATGCTCGACGAGGCCTCCGAGGCGCTTCGCTTCAACCGTTCGCTCCTGCAGTCCACCCTCGAGAGCGTGCCGCAGGGCATCTGCACCTTCGACGACGAGCTGCGCATCACCGCCTGGAACGGCCGCTTCGTTCGGCTGCTCGGCCTGCCGGAACCGTTCGTCCGCGTCGGCCTGCCCCTGTCCGAGCTCATCGCCTTCAACCGCGATCGCGGCGAGTATCGCAGCGAAGACCTCAACGCGCTGCTCACCAGCCGGGACCTGCCGAACCAGACC
>DATLGG010000182.1:0-4569 GCA_035540615.1 Actinomycetota bacterium
CTTCAGCCCCTCGCGCCCGACATCCTCTCCGACCCCTTCGAGGATCAGGCGAACGCCCTCCTCGACCTTCTGCGGGTCGAACTCCGCCACGGCGGCCTCAGTCCGACGAGCGCTCGCCGTTGGAGCGGCGGAAGACGGCGATCCCGGAGCTGCGACGCTCGGCGTCCTTGGGCGAAGCCATCGTCATCCCCTCGAGGATCCGGGCGACCTCCTCGCCGTCGAGGGTCTCCCGCTCCATGAGCGCACCCGCGAGGTCGTCGAGCTTCTCCCGGTTGGCCTGCAGGACCGTCAGCGCCTCGTCGTGCGCCTCGTCGATCAGGCGGCGCACCTCGGTGTCGATCTCGAACGCGACCTGGTCGGAGTAGTCCGGGGTGACGTTGAGGTCGCGGCCGAGGAAGACCTCGTGCTCCCGCTGGCCGAGCGTGATCGGACCGAGCGCGTCCGACATGCCGTATTGCGTGACCATCTCGCGCGCGGTGCGGGTGGCCTGCCGGAGGTCGTCCTGCGCCCCGGTGGTGACGTCGCCGATCACGAGCTCCTCGGCGACACGCCCACCGAGCCCATAGGCGAGGAACCCGAGCAGCTCCGAGCGCGTGTGGTAGTTCCGATCTTCGGTCGGCAGCACCATCGTGTACCCACCGGCTCGCCCGCGCGGGATCACCGTGACCTTATGCACGGGGTCCACGTCGGGGTGCGCGAAGGCGACCATCGCGTGACCGGCCTCGTGGTACGCCGTGATGCGCTTCTCCTTCTCGGAGATCAGGCGCGTCTTCCGCTCGGGGCCGAGGCGGACGCGGTCGATCGCCTCCTCGAGCTCCGAGAGCGTGACCTGCTCCTTCTCCCGGCGAGCGGTCAGGAGCGCCGCCTCGTTCATCAGGTTGGCGAGGTCGGCTCCGGTGAAGCCGGGGGTCTGGCGCGCGATCACATCGAGGTCGACGCTCTCGTGCATCGGCTTGCCGCGCGCGTGCACGCGCAGGATGCCCTTGCGGCCCTCGAGGTCGGGATAGCCGATCACGATCTGGCGGTCGAAGCGGCCGGGCCGCAGGAGTGCCGGGTCGAGGATGTCCGGGCGGTTGGTGCCGGCCATGAGGATCACGCCGGTGCGCGCGTCGAAGCCGTCCATCTCGACGAGGAGCTGGTTCAGGGTCTGCTCGCGTTCGTCGTGGCCGCCGCCGAGCCCCGCGCCGCGCTGGCGTCCGACGGCGTCGATCTCGTCGATGAACACGATGGCTGGGGCATTCGTCTTCGCCTGCTCGAAGAGGTCCCGGACGCGCGCGGCGCCCACGCCGACGAACATCTCCACGAAGTCCGAGCCCGAGATCGAGAAGAAGGGAACCCCGGCCTCACCGGCGACGGCGCGGGCGAGCAGGGTCTTCCCGGTTCCCGGCGGCCCGTACAGCAGGACGCCCTTGGGGATCTTCGCCCCCATCGCCTGGAACTTCGCCGGGTTCTCGAGGTACTCCTTCACCTCCTGCAGCTCCTCGATCGCTTCGTCGACCCCCGCGACGTCGTCGAAGGAGGTCTTCGGCTCGTCCTTCGTGACCTGCCGCGCCTTCGCCTTGCCGAACGACATCACGCGGCCGCCGCCACCCTGGCCCTGCTGCATCAGGAAGATGATGAAGCCGAAGATCAGGAGGAACGGCAGGATCTGCAGGAGGGCGTTCACGACCGCCGAGCCCTTCTGCGGGTCAGCGCTGACGGGCACGCCGGCGTCGCGCAGGTTGCGTGCGAGCTCGTCCTGGTACTCCTGCGGGTACGGGGTCTGGTAGGCCTCGCCCGTGACGAGCTTCCCCTCGACCTGCTGATCGCGCTCCATGAAGATGGCCGTCGAGATGCGGTCCTGCTCGGCCAGGGACTCGAGCTCCGAGAGCGTGATGGAGGTCGGCTCCGGCGCCTGCGTCGCGAAGCGGACGAAGAACCAGGCCCCGACCAGAACGAGCAGGATGTAGATCAACGGGCCACGGAACGCCCGTCCTGCCCGGGGGGTGCGAGGGTTCAGCGAGGCTCTCCTTTATCGGGGTCGGCCGCCGGCAGTGGTCGCGGCAGTCTCGAACCGATGGTAGCACGCGCCCCTGACTAGGGGCCCTGCGAGCCCCCGTAGACGCGCGGGTGCAGCGTGGCGAGGTACGGCAGGTTGCGGTAGCGCTCGTCGTAGTCGAGCCCGTACCCGACGACGAAGACGGGGGGGATGTCGAATCCGCGGTACCGCACGTCGACCTCGACCTCCTGGACGTCGGGCTTCTGGAACAGGGCGCAGACCTCGAGGCTCGCCGGCCGGCGGGTCCGCAGGTTCTTCAGCAGGTACTGGAGCGTCAAGCCCGAGTCGACGATGTCCTCGACGAGGAGGACGTCGCGGCCTTCGAGGTCGAGGTCGAGGTCCTTGAGGATCCGGACGACGCCGGACGACTTCGTCGAGGCCCCGTAGGAGGAGACCGCCATGAAGTCGAACTGCAGCGGCAGGCGGATGTGACGCGAGAGGTCGGCCATGACCACGAAGGCCCCCTTGAGGACGCCGACCAGCAGGAGATCCTTGCCGCGGTAGTCCTCGGTGATCCGCTCCCCGAGCTCGCGGATGCGGTCCTGGATCTGCTCGCCGCTGATGAGGATGCGCTCGATGTCCTGCTCGTACTCGGCGACGTGCTCGGTCAACGCGGTGCTCCGGCCGTTCCCCTCGCCCTGCACGACGTCTCCCCCTTCCTCAGCGAGATCCTCCACGGGCACCACGCGACGGCGGTCGGTCGGGGGAAGCGCGAGTGAGGCGAACATACCGCCTGTCGCGCGCCGCGGACAAGGGGCCGACGAGGTCCACGCGCCGTCCCGGACGTCCCCGCGCGAGGTCGAGGACGGCGGCGACGTGGGCCGAAGTGGGCGGGGCGTCTCCGGCGCCGACGGCCGCGCCCGCGAGGTGGAGCGCCTGACGGACCACGCGCGTCGCGATCGGCCCGGGAAGCGCCACGACCCCCTCGGCCACGATGCGGACCTCGCCCTCACCGACGTCCACCACCGCGTGCGCCGCTTCGGAGGCGAGCGACTCGAGATGGGCCGCGTCGCCGCGGACCGCGTCGGCGGTCCGGGCGAGGGTCTCGGTGACCCCGCGGTCGATCGCCCGCTCGAGCGCGGGCACCACCCGGGTGCGGATCCGGGCCCTCAGGAAGCGCGGGTCGCGGTTGTGGGGGTCGTCACGCGGCCGCAGCCGGAGCGAGCGGCAGAAGGCCTCCGTCTCCTCGCGCGTCACGTCGATCAACGGCCGGACCACCGGGATGCCGAGTGGGGGGATCGACCCGCGCGGGGGCATCCCCGCGACCGCGTCGAGTCCGCCGCCGCGGATCAGCCCGATCAGCACGGTCTCGGCCTGATCGTCGCGGGTGTGCCCGGTCGCCGCGACGTCGGCGCCGACCTCGATCGCCGCCTCCGTCAGCGCCGCGTAGCGGGCGGTCCGGGCCCACGCCTCGATCGATGCGCCGCCGGGCGGACGGTCGTGAGCCCGCCGGAGGACGATCGGGAGCCCGAGGCGGGCCGCCTGCCGCTCGACGTACCCGGCGTCCTCCGTGGAGGCGCGGCGGAGCCCGTGGTCGAAGTGGAAGACCGCCAAGCGCACCTTCAGCAGCCGGCGAAGGCGGTGGAGGGCGTGCAGCAGGCAGAGGGAGTCCGGGCCGCCGGAACACGCGACGATCACGGTGACGCCCTCCTCGAAGAGGCCGCGGTGCCGGACCGTGGCGGTCACGCGCTCGAGGACCCGCGCGACCGCCGGGGGGCGGGGGGTCACCGCACGACCCGCGCCACCCACGCGTCCGGGTCCCCGATCTCCTCGAGGGTCGGCAGGTTCTCCGGCCCCTCCCAGACGCGGCCGAGCCCTTCCTGCCCGGCGAGCTGCTCGACGCGCAGGCAGAAGGCCTCCCCCAGGTCGTACTGGCGGACCTTCGCCTCGAACCCCAGGGTTCGCTGGACCGCCCGGTCCAGCGGACGTCCCCGACGACGTCGTTGGAGCGTGCGTCGCATCCGCTCGGCGCCCCGGACGTTCCCCGGGGAGGTCCGCGCCATCACGTGGTTCGCGTGACCCTCGAGGAGCGACATCAGCGCCTGCATCTTCCGGAAGAGCTCGCGCTGCTCCTCGGTCATCAGCAGGAACAGGAAGCCGAGACCCCGCCATCGGTCGCTGCGACGCGCCTCCTCGATCGCCCGCCGGACGGTCTCGGCGAGCTGGCGGGCGTCGAGATCCATCGTGCGCACGTACGAGGCGATGTGACCCGTGAGGTAGCCGCGCAGCCAGGGGACGCCGTCGAACTGCGCGCGGTGCGTCACCTCGTGCAGACAGAGCCAGAGCCGGAAGTCCCGCGGTGAGAACCGGAACCGGCGCTCGACCTCGACGATGTTCGGCCCCACGAAGTACAGGACGTCGCGCTCCTCCGCGAAGAGGTCGTACTGGCCGAGGACCTTGCGGCCGACGTAGCCGAGGAGCACCCCGACCTGCGCCGCGAGCGCCTTCCGGCGGATCGCCGCGCCCATGCCTGCCCCGTCGCGGAGCATCCGCGGCGCGAGCGGCTCGATCAGGCGGGAGAACCCGCGGAT
>DATLGG010000183.1:0-14899 GCA_035540615.1 Actinomycetota bacterium
CCTATGGGCGGGCGGGGTACCGCGAGATGGTCGAGCGCCACCTCGACCTCGCCCAGCGGGTGGGCCGCCGGGTCGAGGAGGCCGACGATCTCGAGCTCCTCGCGGAGGTGAAGCTCAACATCGTCTGCTTCCGGTACCGCCCGCCGGGCGTCGACGACGAGGAGGCGATCGACGAGATCAACCGTCGGATCGGGCAGGAGATCCTCCGCGACGGCCGCGTCTACGTCGGCACCACGACCTACGACGGCAAGGTCGCGTTCCGCCCCGCCATCGTCAACTGGCGCACGCGCGAGGAGGACGTCGACCTCCTCGTCGACACGATCCGCGACCTCGGCTCCCGTCCGGCGTAGTCCTTCGGCTCAGGCGAGGCCGGTGATGCCTCGCCAGGCGAGGCGAACGAGGGTGTTGACGACGCGGTCGCGCTCCTCCTTCGAGCGACCGATGCCCTGCTGAGCGACGGTCTCGGTCATCCCGATCAGCGCTTGGGCGACGACGTCGGCGTCCTCGCGGGCGACCTTCCCCTTCGACTCGCGCGCGATGACGTCGGCGACCTCCGCGCGCACCTCGTCCTTGAAGGTCCCGATCAGCTCCCGGAACTCGCGCTCGGCCCCGATCGCCTCCTGCATCAGGAGCTGGAAGCCTTCGGCGTGTTCGTCGACGAACTCCACGTAGGCGCGGATCGAGCTGCGGATCCGCTCGCGGTTGCCGGTCGAGGTCTGAAGCCCCGCGTGGACGCGCTCGCGCAGCTCCGCGAGGTCGGCTTCGAGGAGCGCCAGGTACAGCTCGCGCTTCGAGGGGAAGTGGTCGTAGAGGATCGGCTTCGTGACGCCGGCTTCCGCGGCGACGTCGTCCATCGTGACGCCGTGGTAGCCGTCGCGGGCGAAGACGGAGCGGGCCACGCTCAGGAGCTGCGCCCGCCGCTCCGGCCCTCGCATCCGTCGCTTCGTCGTGACCATCCCGGATCCGTCCCTCCCCGAGCCTGCCTTGACGCGCATCCTACCGCATAGTAACCTACCGGCTGGTAGGGAGCCGTCCGGGACGGGACGGCCCGGCACATTCTCTCAGGAGGCACGATGGATTTCCGACCCTCCGAGGAGCTGGTCACGCTCCAGAAGTGGGCGCACGAGTTCGCCGAGAAGGAGATCCGCCCGGTGGCGCCCGAGTACGACGAGTCCGACGAGTTCCCGTGGCCGGTCGTGAAGAAGGCCGCCGAGGTCGGGCTCTACTCGCTCGAGTTCTACACCGAGACCGTGATGCCGGACCCGACCGGCGTGGCCCTCCTGATGGCGGCCGAGGAGACCACGTGGGGCTGCGCGGGGATCGCGCTGGCCCTGTTCGGCACGGGGCTTCCGCTCGCCTCGCTGGCCGCCGCCGGGACGCCCGAGCAGCTCCAGCGCTGGGCCCCCGAGATGTTCGGAACGCCCGCCGAGCCGAAGCTCGGGGCGTTCGCGGTCACCGAGCCGAACGCCGGCTCCGACGTCTCGGCGCTGCGCACCACCGCGCGGCGCGAGGGCGACGAGTGGGTCCTGAACGGGCAGAAGGTCTTCATCACGAACGGCGGGATCGCCGACGTGCATATCGTCGTCGCCACCGTCGACCCGGAGCTCGGCCACCGCGGTCAGGCGGCGTTCATCGTCCCGAAGGTTCCCGGCATCACCCAGGGCAAGAAGGAGCGCAAGCTCGGGATCCGGGCCTCGCACACCGCCGAGGTGCTCCTCGACGACTGCCGGATCCCGCTCGAGAACGTCCTGGGCGGGATGGACCGCCTCGAGCAGAAGCTCGAGCGCGCGCGCCGGCAGGAGCACACGCGGACCTCGCATGCGCTCAAGACCTTCGAGATGACCCGTCCCCTCGTGGCGGCCTCCGCGATCGGCGTCGCGCGGGCGGCGTACGAGTTCGCGCTCGAGTACGCGAAGGAGCGAACGCAGTTCGGGCGGCCGATCATCGAGAACCAGGGGATCGCGTTCAAGCTCGCCGACATGGCGATGGAGATCGACGCGGCACGCCTGCTCACGCACCGCGCGGGGTGGATGGCGCGCAACGGCGTGGACTTCACCCGCGCCGAAGGGTCGATGTCGAAGCTCAAGGCGAGCGAGGTCGCGGTCTGGGTCACCGAGCAGGCGATCCAGGTCCTCGGGGGCTACGGGTACATCAAGGATTTCCCGGTCGAGAAGTGGTACCGCGACTCGAAGATCTTCACGCTGTTCGAGGGCACGAGCGAGATCCAGCGGCTCGTGATCAGCCGGGCCGCCGCCCGCTGACCTCTCCCGGCCGGCGCGCGTCCCTGCGCTAGAGTCGCCGCGTGATCACCTGCCGGCTCTACCGCGACGGTCGTCTGGCCGAGGAAGGGTCGGATCCGCGGCTCGTCAGCGATCGTCTCGCCGAGCCCGAAGGGCTCATCTGGCTCGACGCGGCGGACCCGACCGACGAGGAGCTGCGGCTCATCGAGGAGGAGTTCGGCCTGCACCCGCTCGCCGTCGAGGATGCGCGCCACCGCAACCAGCGTCCGAAGCTCGAGTCGTACGAGGCCTACGACTTCCTCGTCGCGCACGAGGTGACCTTCGACGGTGTGGAGGTGGCCAACGCGGAGCTCCACGCGTTCGTGGCCCCGCGCTTCCTCGTGACGCTGCGGTTCCCGCCGGTGGGGGACCTTCGGCGGGCGCTCGCCTGGGCGAACCGGCACCCCGACCTGGTGCGCGAGGGCGGCGGAGCGCTGCTCTACGCGCTGCTCGACCGGGTCGTCGACGGCTACTTCCTCGTGGTCGACGCGTTCGAGGACCGCACCGACGAGGTGGAATCAGAGGTCTTCGCCGAAGACACGAACGACGACGTCCAGCGGGACATCTTCCGGCTGAAGAAGCAGGTCATCGAGTTCCGCCGGCTCGCGGCGCCCCTGCGTGAGGTCCTCAACCTCGTCCAGGCGACGCCGGCGATCGTGACCCCGCCGCTGACGGCGTACTACCGCGACGTGGCCGACCACCTGATCCGAACGCTCGAGTTCGTCGACAACGTGCGTGAGCTCCTCGGGACGGCGCTCGACGCGCACCTCTCCCAGGTGAGCAACCGCCTCAACGAGGTGATGAAGGCGGTGACCTCCTGGGGCGCGATCATCCTCGTGCCGACGCTGATCGCGGGGATCTACGGCATGAACTTCCGCCACATGCCGGAGCTGAGCTGGCTCCTCGGCTATCCCGCCGCACTCGGGCTGATGGCGCTCTCCGCAGGCGCCCTGTTCGTGGCGTTCAAGCGGCGGGGGTGGCTCTAGCCGCGCGCGGCCGAGCCACCCCGGCCGGCTCACCGCTTCTTCAGACGGAAGATCTTCACCGGCACGACGCCCTCGCCGAGGCCGCCGACCTTCCGGAAGGCGCGCGGTGCGAGGTCGATGACCCAGCCGTCCACGAACGGCCCGCGGTCCAGGACCCGCACGACGACCACGCGGCCGCCACGCTTCACCGCGACCTTCGACCCGCACGGCCAGGTCCGGTGGGCGGCGTACATCCCCTTCAGCACCTTCCCGCAGGCGCCGACGCGCCCTTCGTAGTCGTACCAAGAGGCACGGCCGCGCTGCCGCGCGACCACCCGGTAGCGGTGGTGGCGCTTGAGATGACGGTGCCGCAGCCGGTGGTGGAACCGCCGGTGCTCCGCCTCGGTGTAGGTCGGCTCCGTCCGCGTGACCGTGAGGGTCGTGCCGTCTTCCTGCGGCACGTCTTCGCTGACGGTCGCCAGGCGTTCCTCGTGCCAGCGGCGATGCAGGACGCGGAAACGCTGATGGTCCTGCCAGGCCTTGTGGTTGCGGATGCGCTTCTCGTAGCGCCAGTGCTTCGGTCGGTGGGCGGTGGCGGGGGCGGTGAGGGAGAACAGGAGCGCCCCGCCGATCGTCGCCGCGAGGACGCGGCGGCTGTGCGGATGTCGTCTCATATCGGATGCCTTCACCCCCACGGCTCAGGCCGGGGTTATCCGCCCCCGGTCGCGGCCGCGGTAGGTCCTGGGTGCTGGCTTCACCTCCTCGTGGTCGATGGGCGTGCTCCCACCCCGTTCGGGCGCGTTCCAGCGCCTGGAGGAGTGGGATCGGAGGACCCCTACCCATCCGGGAGCGGGATATGCACCTTCGTCGGAAGATCTTCCGACGGCCCGGCGGCCGACCCACCGGTCATAGGGAGGCAGGCGGTACGATGGAGGCGTGCCGAAGAGGATCCTGCTCGCGTGGCCGAGGGGCTACTGCGCCGGTGTGGACCGCGCCGTCGAGGTGGTCGAGCGGGCGCTGCGCATCTACGGCGCCCCGGTCTACGTGCGCAAGCAGATCGTGCACAACATCCACGTCGTCCGCGACCTCGAGCGGAAGGGCGCCGTCTTCGTCGAGGAGGAGACCGAGGTGCCCGAGGGGGCGACGGTCGTGCTCTCCGCGCACGGGGTCGCGCCGACGGTCTACGCGAACTCGGAGGCGCGCGAGCTGCGGGTGATCGATGCGACCTGTCCGCTCGTGACGAAGGTCCACCTCGAGGCGCGCCGGTTCGCCGCCGACGGCTACACGATCCTGCTGATCGGCCATGAGGGCCACGAGGAGGTCGTCGGGACGAGCGGCGAGGCGCCGGAGCACATCCGCCTCGTCGGGGACCCGCAGGAGGCGCGCGAGGTCGACGTCCCGAACCCCGGTCGGGTCGCGTACCTGTCGCAGACGACGCTTTCGGTCGACGAGACGAACGAGGTGATCGAGGTCCTCCGCGAGCGCTTCCCGGCGCTGCAGGGACCGCCGCGCGACGACATCTGCTACGCCACGCAGAACCGCCAGGAGGCCGTGAAGGCGCTCGCGAAGCAGGCGGAGCTCGTCCTCGTGATCGGCTCCGACAACTCATCGAACTCGAACCGCCTCGTCGAGGTCGCTCGCTCCGAGGGCGCGGCGTCCTACCTGATCGACGACGAGACCGAGGTCGACCCGGCGTGGCTCGAGGGCGTCGAGACGGTCGGCGTCACCTCTGGGGCGTCTGCCCCGGAGTGGCTCGTCGAGCGCGTCGTCGGCCACCTCCGCAACCTCGGCGCCAGCGAGGTCGAGGAGCTGCGGATCCGCGAGGAGCACGTCGTCTTCGGGCTTCCGCCGGGCGTCCGCGAAGCCGACGCCGCGGCCGCCCGCTCCTGAGGGCGATCCGGCCCGCCGGCCGCGTGCTCAGCCGGCGGTCGCGGCTTGCGGGGCGCGGACCAGGTCGTTGAGCTCGGCGATCCCGTCCTCCGGCCCGCTGGCGATCAGGCGGTCGTCGACCTGGAGCTCGAACATCGGCCGCGGGCGGTAGATCCACCGGCGGCCGCGCTGGACAGCGAGGACCATCATCCCGGTCTCGGTCTCCACCGAGAGCTGCTTCAACGTCTTGCCGAGGGCCGGCGCGCCCTCCTCGACGATCGCCTCGGCCGAGACCTCGTCGCTGGCCTGGATCGCGGCCGCGACGACCGGGTGGAGCTCCTCGCCCCGCTCGACGAGGCGCGTCATCTCGCGCGCGGCGTCGAAGATCGCCTCGGTTGCGTACGCGAGCCGGATGAGACCGCGCAGCTCGTCGGGGTTCCGAGCCTCGGGCGAGGCGCGCAGGACCCAGGACTCGAGCTGGTCGTGCAGCATGTCGCTCCGGGATTCGAGGGTGGCCACCTCGGCCGCCAGCGCCGCCTCGCCGAGCAGCAGCGAGGAGTAGGCGAGACCGACCGCGACCTCGGCGGAGTTCTTCATCTCGACGAGGATGTCGACCGCGCGGTCGAGCTCGGTCAGGGGCAGCGCGTCCGCCTCGGGCGGGCCCGGCACCGGTGGCGCGCCCGCCTGCTCGCGGATCAGGTTGACGCCCTCCTCGGGGCCCTGGAACAGGAGCACGTCGCCGTCGGAGATCACCGTCTCGGGCCCGGGGTCGAACTCCCACTCGACCCCGCGCCGCACGGCGATGAGCCACATCCCGGTCTCGATCGGCAGCATCAGCTCGCGGAGGGTGCGACCGACGCACTCCGCGCCCTCGCGGACCTTGACGCGGCCGACGATCTCATCGGCGTGCCGCAGGTCCTGGCGCAGCGCGTCGGGGAGCCCGAGCTTGGCCGCGACGACCCGCGCGATGTCGGAGGCGGCGTCGCCGATCTTCTCCATCGCCCCGGCGATGTGCAGGACGCCGCCCATCGCCTCGGCGTCCTCCGGGCTGCGCGCCGCGAGCATCGAGATCCAGCGGAGGTCGGCGAGGTAGGCGTCGAGCATCTCCTCGAGCCGTTCGACCTCGCCGGCGAGCTCCTCGTCGTTGAAGAAGACCGCCGCGTAGGCGAGGTCGACCATCAGCTCGGAGGTGTCCTTCGACTCCGCGAGGAGGTCCTTGACGTTCTTCCTGGGTTGTTCGTCCATCAGGGATCGACGCCTCCGAGTATAGGGGTCATGCCACGCCGAACACGATGAGGGCGATCACGAGCGAGATCACGCCGAGGAAGTCCATCGAGCTCGTGATGATCGGGATGCCGAAGTCATCGGGGTCGAGGCCGAGGCGGAAGCTCGCGGTGGCCGCGTAGTAGGCGACGACGACGGCGAAGCAGGTCGCCAGGAGCCCCCCGAACAGGCTGACCCCGACGATCGTCAGCGCTCCCGGGCTCGCCAGCCCGAACAGCCCTGCGACGATGTCCGCGGAGATCCCGACCAGCGCGAACAGCCAGATCGCGAACAGGAAGATGATCGAGGTGTCGAGGAGCGCCACCGGCTCCGGACGTCCCCGCGGCGTCAGCGCGCCGAGGTGGAGCTTCGAGGCCAGCCGTGCCGAGAGGATCCCGCCGAGCGCGCCGGCGTCGGCGAGGAACGGCGGGATGAGGACGAGGAGCGCCGGATACGTGATGAAGTGCTCCAGCCGCGACTCGGCGACGAGGCCCGCGAGGACGTCGATGCCGCCCGCGACCGAGAGCAGGAGGATCCCCTGCCGCACGACGCGCCGGGTGATCTGCAGGTTGGTCCGCACGCCCTGGATCGTCAGCACGAGCGTCACGAGCACCATCGCCGCGGTCACGGCCGGGGTCACGATCGGGATCCCGACGATGAAGGTGGCGAGGAACAGCGCGGGCAACGTGACCATGTCGCCGACGGCGGTCACGAGGGGCGCGGCGACGCTGTCGAGGTCCCAGCCCCGCCGGAACGCGCCGACGGAGAGCGCGACCGTGAAGATGCCGACCACCACGCTCGAGAGGACGCCGCCGATGAGCGAGATCGCGACGAGGTCCACCACCGAGATGCTCGCGAACCCGAAGACCTCCGACAGCCCCTTCGCGAGGACGGCCAGGACGACCGAGATCGCGAACGTCAGGACGACGGCGGCCGACACGCTCTGGTAGACGACGCCCTGCCGACGCCAGCTCGCCTCGAACAGGCCCGTGTGGATCGTCGTGCCCAGCCTCGAGCCGAGCGCGCCGAAGATGTTGCCCCGCATCCCGATGGCGGCGGGGACGAGGACCATCAGGCCCGGGAGCCGCTCGAGCGTGCCGGTGATCGAGCCGAGCGTCAGTCCGGCGACGAGGTTGCCGGTCGAGGCGACGACGAGCGCGACGAACCCCTGCCGGATCGTCCGGCGCTCGGCGCGCCAGTACGCGAAGACCGCACCGACCCTGCCCCGCATCTCGGCACCACCATCGCGTCGGACCTCCTCGGCTCGTCCTGCTCAGTATCGCCCGCGGGCGCGGAAGGCCTCAAGCGCATACCGAACCCGGCTCGAGGGAGGATGAGCCGCCCGTTCGAGCGGTACCCCGCACCTGTTAGAATCCGCCGGTCGGCGCTCAGGAGGCATGCTCGTGAAGACGAAGACGATCTGGTTCGCGTTGTTCCTCCTCTACTTCGGCCTGCTGGCGCTCCCCGCGCAGGCGTACCTCGACCCGGGGACCGGGAGCGTCATCTTCCAGGTCATCGTGGGGGGTCTGCTCGGCGCGGCGTTCGCGATCAAGACGTTCTGGCGGCGGATCGTCGGCTTCTTCAGTCGGCGGAAGCCCGAGTCCGAGCGGGTTGACTGACCCAGACGTCCTTCCCAGCTCCTTCCGGGACCCCAGCGGATTCGTCTTCCGGCGCGAGGGGATCCTCTACCGCCAGGTCAACCGCTCTTTCCAGGAGAGCTTCGACGCGCTGCTGTCGTCCGGCCTGTACGACGCGCTGACGGGCGATGGGCTGCTGATCCCGCACGAGGAAGCGGGGGAGCCGGCAACCGACGAGGCGTACCGGGTCCTGCGGCCCGAGCCGATCCCGTTCGTCTCGTTCCCCTACGAGTGGAGCTTCTCCCAGCTGAAGGACGCGGCGCTCGCGACCCTGCGGATCCAGTCGCTCGCCCTCGATCACGGGATGACGCTGCGCGACGCGAGCGCCTACAACATCCAGTTCCGGGACGGACGCCCGATCTTCATCGACACCCTCTCGTTCGAGCCATGGACGGAGGGACAGCCGTGGGTCGCCTACCGGCAGTTCTGCCAGCACTTCCTCGCGCCGCTCGCGCTGGCTGCCTTCGCCGACATCCGGCTCCTGCAGCTCCTCCGCACGAACATCGACGGCGTTCCCCTCGACCTCGCCGCGCGACTGCTGCCGGGCGCGGCCCGGCGTCGCTTGGGCATCCGGCTTCACGTCGTCGCCCACGCGAAGAGCCAGCGGCGCCACCAGGGCGATGCCGAAGCGCCATCGCGGGGGCGGAGCTTCTCGATGCGCGCGTTCCGGGGGCTGCTCGACAACCTCACCTCGACGGTTCGCGCGCTTTCTTGGAGCCCCGGTCGCACCACCTGGTCGAGCTACTACGAGGAGGCGGATCACTACAGCGACGAAGCGTTCGAGCGGAAGCGGTCGCTCGTGGATCGGTTCATCGGCGAGACCTCCCCCGCGAGCGTGTGGGATCTCGGCGGCAACATCGGCGTCTTCGCGAGGATCGCGTCGGAGCGCGGGATCCCGACGGTCTGTTTCGACCTCGACGAGGCTGCGGTGGAAGCGAACTACCGACGGGTGCGCGAGCAGGCCGAGCGACAGCTCCTCCCGCTCGTCTTGGATCTCACGAACCCGAGCCCGGCGCTCGGATGGGCCGGCGCCGAGCGTCCGTCGCTCGCCCAGCGCGGTCCCGTCGACCTCGCCCTGGCGCTCGCGCTCGTTCACCACCTCGCGATCGGCAACAACGTCCCGCTGCAGCGGATCGCGGCGTACTTCGCCGACCTCTGCGAGGGCCTGGTGATCGAGTTCGTCCCGAAGGAGGACGAGAAGGTCCGAACCCTGCTGGCGACCCGGGAGGACGTCTTCCCCGACTACACGGAAGAGGGGTTCGAGCGCGCCTTCGAGGAGCGGTTCGCGATCGGGTCGAAGGAGCCGATCGAAGGCTCCGCCCGCACCCTCTACCTGATGAAGCGGCGCTGATGCGCTGGCCACGGCCGCTCGTCCTCCATCCGCTCCTGTTCGCCGCGCTCCCCGTCGTGTACCTGTACGCCGCGAACCTCGCGGAGACGAACCTGAGCGATGTCCTCGCGCCGCTGGCAGTGATCCTGGTGGGCGCCGTGATCCTGCTGGCGGCGGCGGCCTTCCTCCTCCGGCGCGTCCACGCCGCCGGCGTCGCGGTCAGCGGCCTGATCCTCCTGTTCTTCTCCTACGGGCATGTGCACCGTGGCCTCGCCGGCACACCGGTCGGACGGCATCGTGTCCTGCTCGTCCTCTGGGCGGCGCTCGCCCTCGCCCTCGTCGCCGCCGTACGGGGACGTCGCTGGCCCGTCCGTGCCACCGGGGCGCTCAACTTCGTCGCGGCTGGGCTGGTCCTCGTGAACGTTGCGACGATCGCCCTGTACAACCTGCGAAGCAGGCCGGCCGAGGTCGGGGATCCAGGGATCGCTGCCGCGCCGAGGACGGCGCCGGACCGGGATATCTACTACCTCGTCTTCGACCGATACGGCGGTGAGCGGGCGCTCCGGGGAAGCTTCCGGTTCGACAACTCCACCTTCGTCGAAGGACTGGAGAAGCGTGGGTTCTACGTGGCCGACCGCAGCAGCGGGAACTACCCGCGGACGCTCCACTCGCTGGCGTCATCGCTGAACATGGACCACCTGCTCGAGCTCGCGCGACGCGTGGGCGAAGACTCCGGCGACGGCGGCCCGCTGCGCGAGATCCTCGCCGATCACCGGGTCGGGCGTTTCCTCAAGGAGGCCGGGTATCGCTACATCCAGGTCGGCTCCTGGTGGGCTCCGACGGCGACGAGCCCGCTCGCCGACCGAACGATGCGGGCGGGACTCCTGTCCGAGTTCTCGGCGGTTCTCCTCTCGACGACGGCGGCCGCTCCCGTGCTCGAGATGGTGTCGGGTGAGATGGAGCCGCGCCGCCGCGAGTACAACCGCACGCTCCAGCAGTTCGAGAACCTGACGAAGGCGTCACGCCTGCCGGGGCCGAAGTTCGTGTTCGCCCACTTCCTCGTTCCGCACACGCCGTACGTCTTCGACCGGAACGGCGCCTTCCTGCCGCAGGAGATCCACGACGCCCGGAGCGAGGGCGAGAACTACGTGGAGCAGCTTCGCTACGTGAACCGCCGGATCGAGCAGCTCCTCGACGAGATCCTGGCGGTCCCCGAAAAGGAGCGCCCGATCGTCCTCCTCCAATCCGACGAGGGGCCGGGCGAGCGGCCGGAGAGCTGGGAAGGCGTGCCGCAGCGCGTGCTCGAAGAGAAGTTCTTCATCCTCAACGCGTACCACCTCCCCGGCGTGGAGGACCCGCCCCTGTACCCGACGATCACGCCCGTGAACTCCTTCCGCCTCGTGCTCAACCTGTACTTCGGTGCGGAGCTCCCGCTGCTTCCCGACCGTGTCTACGTCTTCCAGGACATCGATCACCTCTACCGTTTCACCGACGTCACCGAGCGGCTCTTCGGGGACGACCCGTAGCTCCCGGGGTCGCCGTCAGCGAGCGACGAGTGACTCCGCAAGGACGCCGAGCGCTTCGTCGAGGAGCTCCTCGTCGATCGTCAGCGGGGGGAGGAGGCGCACGACGTTGTCGTACGTCCCGGCCTTGAGGACGACGACGCCGTTGCGGTAGCACTCCTCGATCACGCGCGCGGCGGCCTGCTTCGCGGGCTCCTTCGTGTCGGGGTCGTCGACGAGCTCGACCGCGGCCATCGCGCCGAGGCCGCGGACGTCGCCGATCAGATCGGTCTCGGTCGCGGCCGTTTCCAGGCGCCCGCGCATGCGCTCGCCGATCCGCTCGGCCCGCGCGCACAGGTCGTCGCGCTCGATCAGGTCGATGACCGCCAGCGCGGCCGCGCAGGCGATCGGGTTGCCGCCGAAGGTCCCGCCGAGCCCACCGACGTGAACGCCCTCCATCAGCTCGCGGCGGCCGGTCACGGCACCGATCGGCAGTCCGCCGCCGAGGCCCTTGGCGCTCACGACGAGGTCGGGGACGAGCCCCGAGTGCTCGATCCCGAACCACCGACCGGTCCGAGCGAAGCCCGTCTGCACCTCGTCGGCGATGAAGACGATGCCCTCCTCGCGGCAGAACGCGTGCAGCGCCTCGAGGAAGCCTTCGCCCGGGACGACGAACCCGCCCTCCCCCTGGACCGGCTCGACCACGAGGCAGGCGATGTTCCCGGGACCGAGCTCGCGCATCCGGTCGATCGCGCGCTCCGCGCACGCGGGACCGCACTCCTGCGGCGACGCACCCGCGGGGCAGCGGTACGGATAGGCGTACGGAAGGCGGTGCACGTCCGGGGCGAACGGGCCGAACCCGTGCTTGTACGGCATGTCCTTCGCCGTCAGCGTCATCGCGAGGAGCGTGCGTCCGTGGAACGCATGGTCGAAGGCGACGACGCCGGCCCGACCGGTTGCGTGGCGAGCGATCTTGACCGCGTTCTCGACGGCCTCCGCGCCGGAGTTCACGAGCATCGTCTGCTTGGCGTGCTCGCCGGGCGTGAGCTCGTTCAGACGCTCGGCCAGCTCGACGTAGGGCTCGTGCATCGTCACGTGGAAGCACGTGTGCGTGAACGCTTCCGCCTGTCGTCGCACGGCCTCCACGACCTCCGGTGCGGCGTTCCCCACGTTCAGCACGGCGAGCCCGGCCCCGAGGTCGATCAGGCGGTTGCCGTCCACATCCTCGAGGACCGCGCCGTCGGCGTCCTGGACGAAGACCGGCACCGTGTTGAAGACGGCCGGCGGAACGGCGAGGGCGCGCCGGTCGAGCAGCTCCTTCGACCGCGGTCCGGGGATCTCGGTCACCAGTCGCCGCTGCTGGGGGATGCTCATGCGAGCGAGTGTGGCGCGCCCGCCCGGCCCGCGCGAGGGCGCCGCGGTGAACGCGGCGGACCACGTTTGTACGCCCCGTACACCCCCCTCGCTGTTGGGCGGAGCGGCCCGGCACGTCCCGGCGTGCCGGAACGTACAATCGACGGGTGGCCGGGGTCCGTGTCGCCGACATCGTCGAGCTCGACTCCCTCGGGCTGAACCTCGTCTCCGGGCGGCGCGGCGCGCGGCACCCGATCCGCTGGGTGCACGTGAGCGAGCTGGAGGACCCCACCCCGTGGCTCAAGGGCGGCGAGCTCCTGCTCACGACCGGCATGGGGCTCGGGAAGTCGGCATCCCGGCAGCGCGCCTACATCGAGCGCCTCGCCTCGGCGGGCCTGGCCGGGCTCGGGTTCGGCATCGGGTTCACGTACCGCCGCGTCCCGAAGGCGATCGTCGACGCGTCGGAGCGCCTGTCGTTCCCCGTCTTCGAGGTCCCCTATCCGGTCCCGTTCATCGCGATCACCGAGGCGGTGTACTCGCGGCTCTCGGCCGAGCAGGTGGACGTCCTGCGACGGGCGCTCGAGGCGCAGGGCGCGCTGACGCGCGCGGTGCTTGCGGGAGACGGGGTCGCCGGCGTGGTCGCGGCGCTGCGCGGCGCCACCGGCGGCTGGGCGCTCGCCCTCGACGTGCGCGGCGGGGTCGTGGCGGCGTCTCCGTCCGCGGTCGCGTCCCGAGCGCCCAGGATCTGGGAGGAGGTGCGCGCGGCGCGCCCCAGCGGTCCCGGGTTCGCGCTCAGCGTCAACGACCGCGACGACCACGTCTCGATCCATCCGATCGGCGTGCACGGCCACGTCGAGGGCTACCTGGCGACCGGTGCCGCCCATCCGCCGGGCCAGCTCGAGCGGATCGTCGGCGGCCACGCGCTCTCGCTGCTCGCGCTCGAGCTCGACAAGACGCGCGCGCTCGCGGACGCGGAGCGGCGGCTCCGCGGTGACCTGTTCGACGCCCTCGCGCGGGGCGAGCTCAGTGAGAGCGAGGCCCGGCGTGGCCTCCGGCGGTTCGGCTTCGACCGTGCCGACGCGGTGGCGGTCGTGGCGATCGAGGCGGAAGCTCCGATGCAGGATCTCGCGTGGGCGGCGGAGGACCTGCTCGCGCTCGACGGTGTTCCGTTCCTCACGGCCCCCCGCGATCGCACGCTCTTCGTGCTGCTCCGGCCGAACGGCCGCGGAACCCTCGAGGATCTCCACCGGCGCCTGTCGGAGCGGCTGCCGGAAGGGGTGCTCGCGGCGGCGGGGAGCGCCGTCGAACCTGCCGAGGCGGCGAGGAGCCTGCGCGAGGCTCGCTACGCCCTCGAGGTCTGCCGCGCGCAGGGGCGCTCGTTCGCCGATGTGCACGCGCTCGGGACCTACCGGCTGCTCCTGACGCTTCAGGAGCCGGACGCGCTGCGGGCCTTCGCCGACGCCGTGCTGACCCCCCTCGACGAGTACGACCGGAGCGGGGAGGGCGAGCTGGTCCCGTCGTTGCAGGCGTTCCTCGAGCACAACGCGCGCTGGGAGTCGGCGGCCGCGGCGCTGTTCGTCCATCGCCACACGCTCCGCTACCGGATGCGCAAGGTCGAGGAGCTCACCGGTCGCGACCTCTCGTCGGCGCACGACCGGATGGAGTTCTGGCTCGCGTTGCGCGCCCGCGAGATGGTCGCGCGCGAGACCGAGGAGGTCTGATGTTGTCCCTTCCGTACAGCCGAGCGGCGGGAGGATGAACAGGGCGGCCGAGGGCCCCTGAGCGCTCGGTCGATAGCCTGTCCGCAGACGCGCGAGGAGGAACGATGACGACGAAGCAGATGTTCATCGGTGGGGACTGGGTCGACGGGAGCGGTGGCTCGGTCGAGGTGATCAACCCGGCCACGGGGGAGCGACTCGCGGAGACGCCGAACGCGACCGTGGAGGACGTGGATCGCGCCGTGACCGCGGCGCAGCGCGCGTTCGACGACGTGTGGTTCGACTCCACCCCCGCTGAGCGGCAGGCGATGCTGCTGAAGTGGGCCGACCGGATCGAGGAGCACGCCGAGGAGCTCGGCCGGATCGAGTCGGAGAACGTCGGCAAGCCGATGTCGTGGGTCGTCTCCGACGAGATCCTGGTGGTGGCCGAGCAGATCCGCTTCTTCGCCGGCGCGGCGCGGGTGATGGGCGGCCTCTCCGCCGGTGAGTACTTCAAGGACGACTCCACGATGTACACGAGCTGGCTCCGCCGGGAGCCGATCGGCGTTGTCGGCCTGATCGCGCCGTGGAACTACCCGCTCTACATGGCGATGTGGAAGTTCGCACCCGCCCTGGCCGCGGGGAACACCGTCGTGATCAAGCCCTCGGAGTGGACCCCGCTGACGCTCCTCCGCGCGACGGAGCTGGCGGCGGACATCTTCCCGCCCGGGGTCATCAACGTCGTGACGGGTGAAGGTCAGCCGACCGGGGCCGCGATCGTCGAGCACCCGGGCGTCGGGATGGTCTCGCTCACGGGAGAGGTGACGACCGGGAAGGAGGTCGCGCGCGCGGCCGCCTCGACGCTCAAGCGCGTCCACCTCGAGCTCGGCGGCAAGGCGCCCGTGGTCGTGTTCGACGACGCCGACCCCGCGGCGGTCGCGGAGGGGATCAAGGTCGCCGGGTACTGGAACTCCGGCCAGGACTGCACTGCCGCCTCGCGCGTC
>DATLGG010000184.1:0-4225 GCA_035540615.1 Actinomycetota bacterium
CTGCCCTCCCCCCCGCGCTCCGAGGTAGCCCTCCCGGGGGCCGGTTTGTGCACCCTTTGGGCGGGTGCACAAACCGGACCCCGGGAGGGCTACCTCGGAGCGCGGGGGGGAGGGCAGACCGGCAGGTCGAGGAGGCACCTCGAGGGCCGCACCCGGTCCGGCTTCGCCAGCAACGGGGCCCCGCCGCTCTGCTTGATGAAGATCGGGTTCGCGACCGGCTTCGGCCCGCCGGTGGGGCTGCGGAGCATCGTGTCGCCGCTCGCGATGAAGATCTCGCCGGCGTGCGTGAAGTTGATCGTGAAGAAGTCCCCGAGCCGGCGGTCGCCTCCCTCGCCGAGGTCCGCGTTGCAGATCGTGCCCTGGAGGCAGATCTGTCCCTTGTGGATCATGCGCCCTGACGCGTTCGCCGTCGAGAACTGCGGCGGGATGAAGACGGTCGAGCCGTCGGAGCACTGGGCCACGGTGCCGCGCGCGTTGAGCGTGTACGAGGCATAGACGTAGTACTCGTCCGGTTTCCCGGGGAGGGTCTGGTACCAGGTCATCGCGACGCGTCCGTCGTCACCGGCGACGATCCACGGCCACAGGGTGTCGCCACCGGCGGGGTGGGGGATGTCGACGCGCGGCCCCCAGGTCTTGGTGTCCCGGTTGAACGCGGAGAACGAGACCTCTCCGCTGCCGGCGGCCGCCTGGTAGATGTGTCCGGCGCGATCGATTCCGACGGTCGCGATCCCATTGAAGCCCGTGTTCGATCCGGTGTTGGCGCCGTAGTGGAGCTCCCAGGTCCGGCCGTCGTCCGCGGAGATCGCGGCGCCGTAGGTCCCAACCGGCCCGATCAACCCGTCGTTCGGGTTGCGAGGGTCGGGGTGGAAGTCGCCGTTGAACGGCGGCGAGGTCGAGATCAGCGACCAGGTGATCCCGCCGTCGGTCGATCGCCAGAACGATTTCGGCAGGCTGTTGATGTAGAGGAACACCTCGTCCTTCTCGAGAGCGGCGAGCCACGGGCGGTCGCCCGGCGCCACCTGCGGGTGCGCGATCGCGTACGACTGCCCGTCGTCGTTGCTCGAGAAGACGGCGTTGTTCGCCAGGTCGATCTCGACGTTGTAGATCTTGCCGGCCTGGTCGATCGCGAAGTCGGGGTCGGAGAACCCGGTCGAGGTCAGGCTGTGGGGCCCGGCGGGGAGCCCGAGGGTCCCGACGTACTTCCAGGTCTGGCCACCGTCGGTCGAGCGCCAGTTCAGCGTCTGGTTCGCGTAGCCGACGAGGAAGTCGCCGGCGCCGGGCGCCGCCGAGGGGTTCTTGTAGACGTGCGTGGTGCCGGCGTGCGCCGAGACGTTGATCGACCCGTCGTGGCCGATCACGCTCACGGGTTCGCCGCCCGCCCGGGAGGTGTCGATGTAGCTCGGGGGCGAGAACGTGAGCGGCGGCGGCGCGAAGTCGGCGGGCTTCGGGCAGACGCGCTCCTGCGCCACGGCGCCGATCGGCACCGCTCCGAGCAGGGCGAGCACGGCGAGGCGAGCGGTCAGACGGATGCGCATGGGTCCCCCCGTTCCGGTTACGTCACGGAGGGTTCGCCATCAGCCACGAGCGTTCCTTCGTGCAGATGCACAAACCGGCAGGCTCAGTCGCCGAAGACCTCCTCGACGCTGAGGACCGGGAGGATGCGGCTGTGGGTGCGGCCGACGAGTCCGGCCTCGAGGAGCGCGCCCTGGACCGCGTGCGCGTTCGGGGCCTCGACGAGCATGAAGATCTCGTGGCCCGGCGGGTGCACCCACCAGCCCTTCAGCGACACCTCACCGCCCGTGGCCTTGAACGCGTCCAGGGCTTCCTCGAGGATCCGGTTCTCCTCGTCGCCGCGGAACCCGCAGCTCTCGGGGTTGTGCGTGTTCACCACCATGTGCAGCATGCGTATCCCTCCCTGATGATCGTTCCGCCTATGGGATCTCGGCCCTGATCGCGCCTTCGAGCCGCTCGTCCGGCGGCGGCCCGGACGGAACGGTCTGGTCCGAGAGGGGCCGCGGGCTGACCTGCCGCTCGTCCCAGCGCTTCCGCAGGTACGGCTTCAGCTCGATCGCAAGATCGACCGCCTGCTCGACCTTCATCTCCGCCTCCTCGTAGCTGTCGGCGGATACCTCCTGCACGAACGTGCCGGTCCGGGCGAAATACAGCGGGATCAGCGAGTCGAGGAGCGGCCCCGCGTCGATCTCACCGGCGTTGTAGGCGACCAGGTAGTCGTAGACGATCGTCGTCCAGGTCTCCGGCTCCAGCACGAGGCCGCGCGTGCTCTCCGCGGCGTCGGCCACCGCCTTCTCGACCCCAGCCATCGAGTCCTCGGACAGCACCTCCCGCCACAGGGTGTGGTGCCGGACGTAGCCCTCGACGAACTTCCACGTGAGCCGCGGCACCGAGACCTGGATCGGCTCCGCGGAGTACGCGGCGTTGAACCCGAACCGTGGCGGGGTGTTCACCTCGCTCAGGTCGTACCAGCGATCCTCGTAGCGGCCGGCCAGGGCGAAGAGGCTGCCGACGACCTGCCGGAACATCGGGCCGAGGTCCTTCCCGGGATCCTTCGGGTCGTGGATCTTCGCCCCGAGGATGCCCTGGCAGGTGCGGAAGCCCTCCACCACGGCGACGGTCGTCATCCAGATGTCGATCCCGAACCGAGCGACGTCGGACTCCCAGACGTCCTCGGCGCCCGCGTAGGTCCGGGCGAGGGCGCCGGAGAACCCGAACTCGCCCCCGATCGGCTGGCGGATCCGCTCCCCGTAGAGCGCCGTCGTCAGGGGATAGGCGAAGGAATTCGTGATCGTCCCGTCGAACTTGTGCCGCGAGTAGACGGGCGCGACGAACCCGTAGCCGCTCTTCACGACCGGCCCGAGGAGGCGGTCGAGCCAGTAGGGGGTGATGCTCCGGAGGTCGGAGTCGACGACGGCGCAGGCCTTCGCGTCGACCGCCACAGCGACGTCGAAGATCGAGCGGAAGGCGCTGCCCTTCCCGGACGGTCCCCGGTATTGGAAGACGATCTTCTTCGGAACGGGGGTCGTCGGGTCGACGAGGAGCTGCTCGTGGTCGTCGCCGACGCCCGCACGGACGGCGACCTCCATCGTCCCGTCCTCCGACCCGCCGTCGGAGACGCAGATCACGGCGCGCTGGTCGGGGAAGTGCTTCCGGAGGCCCGCCTCGACGGCGGTGATCACGTAGCCGATCGTCTCAGCGCTGTTGAACGCCGGGATGCCGACGAGGATGTCGGCGGTCCCCACGCGGTCGACCTGCGAGAGAACGTCACCAGCGAGGATCGGCTCCGGGGACGTCGTCCATGCACCTCCAAGGTCGCCTGATGCCAGCATACCCGTTCGTCCTCCGGGGCGAGCGGATATCGTGACCGCGATGCGGATCGGGCAGGTCTCACCGCCGTGGCTCGCGGTTCCCCCGAAGGGGTACGGGGGCATCGAGTGGGTCGTCGCCCTGCTGGCGGACGGGCTGGCGGAGCGCGGCCACGACGTCACCCTGTTCGCGACCGGCGACTCGACGACCGCGGCGCGCCTCGAGTACGTCTTCGAGGAGGCACCGGGCCCGACGGCCATCAACTCGATCTGGCACGACGTGCGCCAGTCTCTGCTGGCGTACCGAGACCCGGCCCGGTTCGACCTGATCCACGAGCACGGCCTTTGGTCGGGCCTCGTCGCGGCTGCCCTTTCGCCGGTCCCGGTCGTCCACACGCTCCATGGGCAGTTCTCGGAGGAGATGCGCGCGATCTACGAGCCCCTCGCCGACCGGCTCTGGTTCGTCGCGATCAGCGAACGGCAGCGCTCGCACATGCCGGACCTGCGCTACGCCGGCGTCGTCTACAACGGGATCGACGTCGGGCGGTATCCCCTCCGCGAGGAGAAGGACGACTTCCTGCTGTTCCTCGGCCGCGCGAACCCAGACAAGGGGCCCCTTCGGGCGGTGGAGGCGGCGCGGGCGTCGGGTCTCCCCCTCGTCATGGCCGTGAAGGCGGCCTCGGAGATCGAGGTGCGGCACTGGGAGGACGAGGTCCTGCCGCGCGTTCCGGAGGGAACGACCTTGCTCGGAGAGATCACTATCGACGAGAAGCTCGATCTCCTGTCGCGCGCACGCGCCGTGCTGTTCCCGATCGACTGGGAGGAGCCGTTCGGACTCGTGATGACCGAGTCGATGGCCTGCGGAACCCCGGTGCTCGCGACCCCCCGCGGCTCCGTTCCGGAGG